>CAWVDV010000062.1:0-11414 GCA_963928115.1 Bacillota bacterium
ATTAATCTTGAAATAGAATTAATACCTAAATCAGGATGCGCCGCATGAGCAGATACGCCATGAGATGTAAGTTTAATTTCCTCATCATCTATCTTATATATGTCAATTTCATAACCTGAATCATTAATAATATCTTTCAAATTATTAATAAAATCATAGACTTTGATTTTATCTGCATTAATATTTAAAACAACACTACAAATTTTAGGCACAACATTAGTAGTATTATTATTACAGTCGATATTTGTTATTTTAATATCAAGATTTTTAAATTGAGAAATATCAGTCTTTATTTCTTGAGTTAGAACAGCCTTTTCAGCATAAATACATGGAAAATCAGCATCTGGACTGAATCCAATAGATGGTATTTCTTCATGAGCTTTATAATATGTAATACAGTCCCAATCTCTTTCTTCATTTAATCCCAAAATTAATCTAACACGTTTTTTTATTTTAGATGTTTCCATTACATATTTCATAGCATATAAAGATGATATAACAGGACCTTTATCATCAATAGCTCCTCTACCGAAAATATACCCATCAGAAACTTTTCCGCTGAATGGAGGATACGTCCAATCTTCACCCTCAGGAACAACATCTAAATGACCAATAATTCCAACTAATTCATCACCTTCTCCAAATTCAATATATCCACAATAACCATCAATATTTTTTGTTCTAAAACCTAAATTCTTTCCTAAATTTAAAGTATATTCTAAAGCTTTATTCACATTTTCTCCAAAGGGATATTTAGGATTATCGCTTTTTGAATAATAACTTGGTATTTGTATTAATCCTTGTAAATCTTTTATCATTCTTTCTTTATTTTCATTTATAAACTTTTCTAGCATATAACCAGTCCTTTCTTTTGTAAAATATATTATATTATATATCTAATTATGAGTATATGGCAATAAATTAAGGAAAATATATAGTAAAAATTAGAAAATATGATATAATACAAAACAGGAGGAAAAAAGAATGAATATTGAAGAATTAACAAAAAAGGCAGTTGAAATAAGAAAAGGAATCATAGAAGCAGTATATCATGCACAGTCAGGGCATCCGGGAGGTTCGCTTTCAGTAGCAGATATCTTAACCGTATTATATTTCCACGAAATGAGAATAAAACCAGAAGAGTCAGACTGGGAGGATAGAGATAGACTAATATTATCAAAAGGACATTGTTCACCAGCATTATACAGTTGTCTTGCAAATAAAGGATACTTTCCAATAGAAGACCTAAAAACAGTAAGAAAAATAGATAGTTACTTGCAAGGACATCCTGATAAAAATAAAGTACCTGGAGTAGATATGACAACAGGCTCACTAGGACAAGGATTATCTGCTGCAAATGGAATGGCAATAGCAGGAAAAATGAATCAAAAAGATTATAGAGTATATTGTATCTTAGGTGATGGAGAAATAGAAGAAGGACAAGTTTGGGAAGCAGCAATGACATCTAGTAAATACAAATTAGATAATCTATGTGTAATAGTAGATAATAACAATTTACAAATAGATGGAACAATAGAAGAAGTAAAGAGTTCATATCCAATAGATGAAAAATTTAGAAGTTTCGGATTTGAAATAATAAAAATAGATGGACATGACATTGAAGAAATAATAAAAGCGTTTGAAGTGGCAAGAAACATAAAAGAAAAACCAACATGTATAATAGCAAAAACAATAAAAGGAAAAGGAATAAGCTACATGGAAAACCAAGTTGGGTGGCATGGAAAAGCACCAAATGAAGAACAATACAAAGAAGCAATCAAGGAACTTGAATTTTAATAAAGAAGAAGGAGGAAAAGTATTTATGAAAAAAGCAACAAGACAAAGTTATGGAGAAGCTTTGATAGAATTAGGAAAAGAAAATAAAGATGTTGTAGTTCTTGATGCTGATTTAGCAGGTGCTACAAAAACAGAATTATTTGCAAAAGAATTTCCAGATAGATTTTTTGATATAGGTATTGCAGAAGCAGATATGATGGGAACAGCTGCTGGACTTTCAATTTGTGGAAAAATCCCATATGTAAGTACTTTTGCAATGTTTGCAGCAGGAAGAAGTTATGACCAAATAAGAAATAGTATTTGTTATCCAAACTTAAATGTAAAAATTTGTGCAACACATGCAGGAATTACAGTAGGAGAAGATGGAGCGACACATCAAATGATTGAAGATTTATCTTTAATGAGAACAATACCAAATATGAAAGTTTTATCACCTTCAGATGATGCCCAAACTAAATGGATAATAAAAGAAATTAGTAAAATAAATGGACCAGTATATGTAAGATTAGCAAGACTTGCAACAGAAGAAATCTATGAAGAAAATCAAAAATTTGAAATAGGAAAAGCTATTCAACATGGTGATGGAACAGATGGAACAATTTTTGCAACAGGAGTTACTGTGCAAGAAGCTCTAAAAGCCAAAAAAGCATTACAAGAAAAAGGAATAAATGTTAGAGTTGTTGATATGTTTTCAATAAAACCAATTGACAGAGAGATGATTATTAAATGTGCAAAGGAAACTAAAAAATTAGTTTCAATTGAGGATCATAATATTATTGGAGGACTAGGTTCTGCAATTTCAGAAGTGTTAACAGATGAATATCCAACAAAGTTAATAAGATTAGGAATTAAAGATACTTTTGGTAGGTCAGGAAAAGCAGAAGAGTTAATGAAATATTATGGAATTGTAGCTGAAAATATAATTGTGAATTTTTTGTAAATTTTTAAAAAGAGAGAAAAAGTGAGATAAACGATAGAAAATGTAAAAAAACCAACATTTTCTATCATTTTTTTGTCAAAAAAGTATTGCAAAAAACAAACTTTATTGGTATTATAAGATAGAATAGAAAATTATGCTGAAAAAAGAAGAAAATAAAACAGCCAAAAGGTTTAAACATAAGCAAAAATAAGCTATTTATTTAAAGATAGGAGAGTTACAAAATGATAGAATTTAGAAATGTAACAAAGACTTATGACACAGGAACAAAAGCAATAAAAGGAGCAAACTTTGTTATAGATAAAGGAGAATTTGCATTTTTAGTAGGTTCATCAGGAAGTGGAAAATCAACACTAATAAAATTAATACTAAAAGAAGAAGAACCAACATCAGGAAGAATAATAATAAATGGAAAAGACACAACATTTTTAAAACCAAACCGTATACCATATTTAAGAAGAAGTATGGGAGTTGTATTCCAAGATTTCAGACTTTTACAAGACAAAACAGTATATGATAATGTAGCATATGCAATGTACATAGTAAGAGCAACACCTAGACACATAAGAAGACAAGTTCCAATGGTACTTTCATTAGTAGGACTAAGTGGAAAAGCAAAAATGTACCCTCATGAATTATCAGGAGGAGAGCAACAAAGGGTAGCTTTAGCAAGAGCATTAGTAAATAATCCATCTATGTTAATTGCAGATGAGCCAACAGGAAACCTTGACCCAGACACAGCATGGGATATCATGAATCTATTAAATGATATCAATATGAGAGGAACAACAGTAGTTGTAGCAACACATGCTAAAGACATAGTTGACAAGATGAAAAAAAGAGTTATCCATATACGTAAAGGCGAAATAATAAGAGATGATAAAAAAGGTGGGTATGATTGTGAAATATAATATATTTGGATATTTAATTGGAGAAGGATTTAGTAATGTATTTAAAAACAAAAAATCGACTGGAGCTTCTCTTATGATAATGTGTGCAACAATGATTATATTTGGAATTTTCTTAATATTAGGAGAAAATATTAATCATTTTGTAGCACAAGTAGAATCAGCACAAGGAATACAAGTATTTATAAATAATGATACAACACAAGAACAAATAGACGAAATAGGAGATAAAATAAGACAAATAAATGGAGTTAGTACAGTAGAATATGTTTCAAAAGATGATGCATTAGAAATAATGAGAGAAAGATTTAAGGACAATCCAGAAGCATTAGAAGGATATGACGAAGAACATAATATATTCCCAGCATCATATGTTGTTACATTATCAGATTTAACTTTAAGTCAAGAAGTACAAGACCAAATTCTAACTTTTGACCATATAAAAAACATCGAAAGTAGAGACCAAACAGTAGATACATTAATTAGTTTAGCTAATGGAATAAAAATTGTAACTGGAGTAATTTTAGTATTACTAATAATCATATCAGTATTTATTATTGCAAACACAATAAAACTAACAGTTCATGCAAGAAGAAAAGAAATTTCTATTATGAAATATGTTGGAGCAACAAATGGATTTATTAGATGGCCATTTATAGTTGAAGGTATGATAATAGGAATATTTGCAAGTATAATATCAATTGTTATTGTAGGAGTAGCATATAACTTCATAGCTGATAGTTTAATAAAATCAGAATTCATGCAATTAATCAATATGAGTTTAGTAACATTCTCAGACATGTTTAACTCAATAATACTTGTATATATGTTATTAGGAATAGGTATAGGAGCAGTAGGAAGTGTAATTTCTATGAGAAAATATTTAAAAGTGTAAAGGAGAAAACCATGCGTAAGATTTTATGTATTGTTTTAGCTTTTGTGATTTGTAGTTTAAGCATATTTTCTTATGTATATGCAGAAGAAAATACAACAAACACACAAGACACTAATAACACTAATAATCAAGCAACAGATTTACAAACTAAGCAACAAGAATTACAAAATCAAATAAATGAAGCAACAGGCGAGCTAGAAGATGTACAAAGTGATTTATCAGATAATTTACAACAAGTACAAAAGCTAGATGAAAGAATAGAAAGCTCACAAACAGAGCTAGATGAATTAAATACACAAATAACAGAGTTGCAAACATCTATTGATGAAATATCAGCGAAATTAGAGCAAGAAGAAGCAACATATAACAACCAAAAAAATCTTTTAGATAAAAGACTAGTTGCAATGTATGAAGAAGGAGAGACAAGTTATTTAGATGTAATCCTAAGTTCTAGTAGCTTAGCAGAATTTCTATCAAATTATGCTTATCTTTCAGAAATAGCAAAATACGAAAATGAATTATTATTAGACATACAATCTAGAAAAAAGGAAATTGAACTAGAAAAAGAAAAATTAGCTAATAATCAAGAACAACTAGCAACAATAAAAGCAAACCAGACTAAAACAGCCAGAATACTAGAAAATACAAAAACAGTTAGAGAAAATTTTATAGCAAAACTATCAGATGAAGAAAAAAATATACAAGCACAAATAGATGAATATAACAGACAATTTGCAGAAGTAAATGCAGAAATATTAAAACTAGCATTAGAAGGATTAGATACGCAATATATAGGAGGAGTGTTTGCTTGGCCAACACCAGGATATACAAGAATAACATCAAAATATGGAATGAGAACACATCCTATAACAGGTGTATATAAATTACATACAGGTGTTGACATAGGAGCACCAATGGGTGCAAGTTTCGTAGCTGCTAATGACGGAGTTGTTGTAAAAGCAGGATACAATGGAGCATATGGAAACATGGTAATTATAGACCATGGTGGTGGAATTCAAACCTTATATGCACATGGCTCTGAAATAATGGTAAATGTAGGAGACGTAGTAAAAAAAGGAGAAACCGTTGTATTAAAAGTAGGGTCAACAGGATACTCAACAGGAGCACATGCACATTTTGAAGTCAGAATAAATGGACAAACAGTAGACCCTATTCCATACATAACAAATGGAGTAGTACCATCAAATGACACAACTAATACTACTACAGAAGGAGAAAATACACAAAATACTACACAATAATAAGTAACACCAAGAAAAATTTAAAATTAAAAAACGGGAGAAGATGTTATGAAGAAAATAGTTTTAAAAACATTGGGAATAATTTTAATAGGAGTATTCTTATTACAAAGTAATTTAGTTATGTCAGCATCTAGTTTAAGTGATGTAAATGAACAAATAGAAGAAAAGAAAGAAGAGATTGAAGGAATTCAAACAGAGAAGTCAGAAACGATGAGCGAAGTAGAGGATTTAACAATACAGATTTCAGAATATCAATCACAAATAGATGATTTGGATTCACAAATAGATGCACTAAATGCTAAAATACAGGAATCAGAGAAAAAAATTGAAGAGGCACAATCAAAATATGACGAGCAAAAAGAATTATTAGATACAAGATTAGTTGTAGCATATGAACAAGGAGAAACTTCATACTTAGATGTATTGCTATCTTCTGAAAATATAGTGGATTTTATATCTAATTATTTCTACATATCAGAGCTTGCAACAAGCGATACAGAACTAATGGATAGCTTACAAAAAGAAAAAGAAGAAATTGAACAAGCAAAAACTGATTTAGAAAACAGTAAAAGAGAATTAGATACATCAAAAGCAGAAAAACAAAGTATAACAACACAATTGCAAACATCAAAAAATGAGAAAAACGCAAAAGTATCACAATTAAGCTCAGATGAAAAACAAGCACAAAAAGAATTAGAACAATTTGAAGCAGATAAAAGAGCAATACAAGCAGAATTAGCAAGAATAGCAGCAGAAGAAGAGACTAAAAGGAAACAAGAATCTAATAATAGTAATGGTGGAACAGCAACAGTACCAAGTAATCCAAGTTCAAGTGGATATATATTTCCGGTAGCAGGATTAAGCAGAGCGAATATTAATAATAAAAGTTATCCTTCATATAAAGGACATACAGGAGTTGACGTTAATATAAATGTTACTGGAAAAAGTGTAGTAGCTGTAAAATCAGGAACAGTTGTTATATCAAAAGCCTTGACAAATTCTGATGGTTCATATAGAAGTTATGGAGAATATGTAGTTATAAACCACCATGATGGAACTATGACATTATATGCACATATGCTTAGTGGATCTCGTAGAGTTAAAGAAGGACAATCAGTTTCACAAGGACAAGTTATTGGAACAGTAGGTTCAACAGGAAATTCAAGTGGAACTCACCTTCATTTTGAAGTATTAGTAAATGGAAAACCACAAAATCCATTTCTATATTTACCATAGTTATTAAAATGAAGAAATTACATATAAATAAAGTATGGGCGGAGGCACTCCGCCTATTGACTTAAATAAGCGAAAGGGATGGTTTTTACATGAGTGAAAATAATGGATACAAAGTAGTAACACAAAAGAAAGAAAAAAGTAGAACATATAAAATAATAATGCTAGTAATTTTAGTAGCATTTGTAACATTTCTATTAACATCTCTTGGAATGTATCAATATTTTTCAAATGGTTCTGCATTAGCCAAAACCAGCTTGTTTTCAACATCTGATACTGACAAGATAGCAAACACATTAGAAAAATATAGAGATATAATTGATAAATATTATCTAGGAGAAGTAGATGAAGAAAAACTAGAAGAAGGAGCAATAAAAGGATATATTGAAGGTCTAGATGACCCATATACTGAATACATTTCAAAAGATGATATGCAAGACTATCTAGATGATACAATGGGAAATTTTGTTGGGATAGGAATATATATGGTAAAAGACACTGAAAACAACAGAATAATGGTTTTATCACCAATAAAAAATAGCCCAGCTGAAAAAGCAGGAATATTGCCAGGAGATTATATAACTGCAGTAGATGGAAAACAATATACAGGAGATGATTTTTCAACTATCTCTAATGAAATAAAAGGTGAAGAAGGTACAACAGTAAAATTAGAAATATTAAGAGGTGAAGAAACTCTAACATTTGAAATAACAAGAGAAAATATAACAGTAAATCCAGTAGAAGGAGAAGTTTTAGAGAACAATATAGGATATATAGAATTTTCATCATTTGATGATGGAACAGCAGAACAATTTAAAGCAAAATTTGAAGAATTACAAAATCAAGGAATAACATCATTAATAATTGATTTAAGAAATAATGGTGGAGGAATTGTAGACGAAGCTTTAGAAATAGCAGGATATATTGCAGATAAAGATTCTGTTTTACTATATGAAGTAGATAAAAACAATAATGAAGAAGTAGAAAAATCAAAAAATGACCCTATAATAAATATGCCAGTTATAATCTTAACAAATGAAAATACAGCAAGTTCATCAGAAATACTTGCAGGTGCATTGAAAGATTTAGGAAAAGCAAAAATTGTAGGAACTAAAACTTATGGAAAAGGTGTAATACAAGAAGTTTTAACACTATCAGATGGAAGTGGATTAAAAATCACAACAGAAAAATACTTAACACCAAATAAGACAGAAATAAATGGAATAGGAATAGAACCAGATGAAACAGTAGAATTACCTGACACAGTAGAAAATGTATTAAATGTAGATAGAAGTCAAGATACACAATTACAAAAAGCTATTGAAATGTTAAAATAAAGTAAGAAGGGGAAAGATATGAATTTACCAAACAAATTAACAATATTTAGAATGATATTAGTACCAATTATGGTTATAATCCCTTTTTTAGGAATAAAAACTGAAGTTTTGGGAATACCATTAACATATATAATAATTGATTTCATTTTTATTATAGCATCTATAACAGATAAACTAGATGGATATTTAGCAAGAAAAAATAACCAAGTAACAACATTTGGTAAATTTCTTGACCCATTAGCAGATAAAATACTAGTACTTGCAGCTATGATGATGTTAGTGGAAATGGCAAAACTGCCAGCTTGGATTCCAATAATAGTTTTAGCAAGAGAATTTATAGTTTCAGGATATAGACTAGTAGCAGTAGAAAAAGGTGGCAAAGTAATTGCTGCATCAAAATGGGGAAAATTGAAGACCGTTACTCAAATGTTTGCAATTATTTTAGCATTCTTAGACCTACATGCTTTTGGAGATTGCTTTACAGGTACATTACAAGGTGGAGATTTTGTACTAAACTTTATTGTTACAATAATGATGATTATACAAGTTATAGCTACAATTTTCTCTGGAGTAGATTATTTAAAAGGAGCTAAAGAATTAATAAAATAGAATTATAAATAAAAAAAGTTGGAATTTGCTTGACAAATTTCAATTTTTGCCGTAAGATATAAAAAGTTTATTTGAAAGGAGCATTACTATGGAAGAAAAAGAAGTTATATTAACACAAGAAGGATATGATAATTTAGAAAAAGAATTAAACTATTTAAGAACTGAAAAAAGAGCAGAAATTGCTGATAGAATAAAAGTAGCTTTAGGATTTGGAGATTTATCAGAAAACTCTGAATATGATGAAGCAAAAAATGCGCAAGCAGAAAATGAAATGAGAATTGCAGAATTAGAAAACAAAGTAAGATATGCAAAAATAATAGATGAAAAAGATATTGACACAGAAACAGTACAAATTGGAAATATTGTAAAAGTATTAGATATGGAATTTGATGAAAAAATTGAGTATACAATAGTTGGTTCAACAGAAGTTGATTTAGCAGAAAATAAGATATCAAATGAATCACCATTAGGAAAAGCATTGCTTGGTGCAAAGAAAAATAATGTTGTAGAAGTAGAAGCACCTGCAGGAGTGATGAAATACAAAATATTATCAATAAAAAAATAACATAATAATAGGAAAGATAGAATTATAGCAAAAAATTCTATCTTTATTAAATTAGCATCCTAAAAAGTGTTGATATTAAACATATAAATTGATAAAATAAATGCAAATAAATTAATCAGAGGGAGAAAATGAAAAAGAAAATAGCAAAAACAATAATAGGAATCATAATATTAATAATCGCAATAATAATGCTAATTATCACATTTTTCTTAATAATGGATATAGAAAGCAAAGCACCAGAAGAAGTACAAATAGATTGCAATTTAGAAACTGAAGAATTTATAGGAAGAAAAGTATTTATAATAACACCAAAAAATGAACAAAAATCAGAAAAAGTAATACTATATCTACATGGAGGTTCATATGTAGCAGAAACCAGTAGCAATCATTGGAAATTCCTTGAAAAACTAGTTAAAGACACAAATGCCACAATAATACTTCCAGATTATCCATTAACACCAAAATACACATATAAAGACGTATTCACAATGATTACACCATTATATAAAGAAATAATAGAAGAAGTTTCAACAGACAATTTAATATTAATGGGAGACTCAGCAGGTGGAGGAATGAGCTTAGCATTATTAGAAAGACTAAGTGAAGAGAACGTAGAAATGCCATATAAAACAATATTAATATCACCATGGCTAGATGTAAGGCTAGAAAATCCAGAAATAGATAATGTACAAAAATATGACAAAGACTTAAATAAAGAATCATTAAAAATAGCTGGAATTGCATATGCAGGAAAAGATGGAATAGATAGCTATTTAGTAAATCCAATAGATGGAGATTTATCAAAATTAAAAAATATAACAATTTTCACAGGAACATATGATATACTAAATCCAGACGTACATGTTTTAGATGAAAAAGCAAAGAAAGTTAATGTGAGCTTAGAAATCAAAGAATATGAGGGCGCAGAACATATTTGGTTTATCAATAATAATAGTGGAAAAGAATTAGAAGAGGCAGGTTATCAAGACTTGCTTGAAGAAGTGAAGGGATAAAAATGAAAGAAAAAGAAAGAAAACTAGACTGGAGAAGGCTAGACAACTCAGCAAAAATATTTCCAATATCAGCAGGTAGAAAATATAGTACAGTTTTTAGATTATCAGTAGTATTAAATGAAAATGTAGAACCCAAAATGTTAGAAAAAGCAGTAAAAGAAACTTTAAAGAAATATACAGCATTTAAAGTAAGAATGAAATCAGGATTCTTTTGGTACTACTTCGAAGAAAACACAAAAGAACCAATAGTTGAAATAGAAAAGGATTATCCTTGTAATTACATAGACCCAAACAAAAATAACGGATACCTATTCAAAGTAACATATTTCAATAATAAGATAAATATAGATATATTTCATTCTCTAACAGATGGAAATAGTGGAAATGTGTTTTTTAGAGAAATTGTATATACATATTTGGAACTTATGCATCCAGAAATATTAAAAGAAGAAAGAAAAGCAAGAAAAATAGAAGCTTCTGAATACAATACTGAAGACAGCTATATGAAAAACTATGATAAAAAAGCAAAAGGGAATAGTTCAACAAAAAAAGCATACGCATTAAAAGGAAAATATATTCCATTACAAGCAAAAAGCGTCATACATGAAATAATTGACATGGATAAATTAAAAGCTTTAAGCAAGGAAAAAGAAGCAACAATTACACAATATTTAACAGCAGTTTTGATATATTCAATATATAAAGAAAATTATTTAAGATACAAAAGTAAATCACAAAAGCCAATAAAAGTATGTATACCAGTGAATTTAAAGAAATATTTCCCTTCAAAGACAATGTCAAATTTCTTTTCATACATTACAGTTGAAGCTCAAATGCAAAAAGACAATTTAGACACTT
>CAWVDV010000063.1:0-3131 GCA_963928115.1 Bacillota bacterium
TTTTATTTTCTATTTTTTTCTAATTTATTTTAATTTATTCTATTTTATTCTTATTTTATTATTTCATTTTTATAAAGTAATAAAAAATTAAATATTTTTTAATTAATTTAAAATTTTTTTATTTTTTTGTATATTTTTTTTAGATTTGTTTATAATAATAATATAAGGTTAATAATAGTTGAGCCAAGAATATAAATAGATTATTAATTAGTTTATTTATATTCGGACAAAGATTTATTATTGTGTCTTTTTATATATGATAATAAGTCGGCGATAAGAGTATATTATTTGTTTGTAGGCTATATTTTTATTTAAATTTTATTCTCTTTATTATTTTTATATTTTATATATGGTCAAATGATAGGTAATATATTCGAGCTAAGATTATTTTTATATCTAGAACCTTGATTTTTAAGTGAAGTGGTTGTTAGTAGTCCTACTTTAGGATGAATACAGTTACTTGTGGTGTATTAATGGTCGAGCGAATGATTAATATGTTTGGTTGCTGGCTTATTTATATAGTAATATATATTAGGTTTGTATATTAGATATATTAGTTTTAGCTAAGATTATTATTAGCTTTATGATTAATGGCAGACAATTATTTTTGTCTGCCATTAAAATTTTTTATTTAATTAAACTGATGATTTTTTCTCCGTCCCCAAATCATTAAATATCTAGATTTTTAACATATTTTGCATTTGCTTGTATGAATTCTCTTCTTGGTTCAACTTCGTCTCCCATTAATAAAGTAAATATTTCATCTGCTTTTATAGCATCATCCATTGTTACTTTTACTAATATTCTAGTTTCTGGATTCATTGTTGTTTCCCATAATTGTTCTGGATTCATTTCTCCTAAACCTTTATATCTTTGTAATCCAAGTTGATCTCTAGTTATTCCTTTTTCTTCTAGTTCTTTATAGGCTTTCTCTAAATCTTCATCTGTATAACAATATCTATCTTCCATTCCTTTTTTAGAAAGTTTATATAATGGTGGTTGAGCTAAATATACATTTCCATTTTCTATTAATGGTCTCATGTAACGGAAGAAGAATGTTAATAATAATGTTCTGATATGTGCTCCATCAACATCGGCATCTGCCATTATTATTACTTTTCCATAACGTATTTTTGTAATATCAAATTCTGCTCCAATTCCTGCTCCTACTGCAACTATTACTGGGTTTAGTTTGTCATTTCCATATATTTTATCAGCTCTTGCTTTTTCAACATTTAACATTTTTCCCCATAATGGTAAAATTGCTTGAAATTTTCTATCTCTTCCTTGTTTTGCACTTCCTCCAGCAGAATCTCCCTCAACTATATATACTTCACATTCGTCTGGGTTTTTACTACTACAATCTGCTAATTTTCCTGGTAATGTACTTGTTTCTAAGTTACTTTTCTTTCTTACTAATTCCCTAGCTTTTCTTGCTGCTTCTCTTGCTCTTGAAGCACTTATACATTTTTCCAAAATTGCTTTTGCAACTGAAGGATTTTCTTCTAAAAATGTTGATAATGCTTCATTTACCATACTTTGTACTACACCTGTTACTTCACTATTTCCTAATTTTGTTTTTGTTTGTCCTTCAAATTGTGGTTCTTTTACTTTTACTGATACTACTGCTGTGATTCCTTCTCTTATATCTTCACCTTGTAAATTATTGTCTTTTTCTTTTAATATATTGTGACTTCTTGCATAATCATTAAATACTTTAGTTAATGATCTTTTAAATCCCTCTAGGTGTGTTCCACCTTCTATTGTGTTAATATTATTTACAAATGTATAAATATTTTCTGAGTAACTTGAAGTGTATTGAATTGCTATTTCTACTGGTACTTCCCCATTTTTTTCAATATATATAGGTGATTTATGTAATTTTTCTTTATTTTTATTTAGATATTCTACAAAAGAAATTAGTCCTCCCTCATAGCAAAACTCTGCTTTTTTAGGTGTTTCTTCCCTTTGATCTTCAATTGTTATTTTTAAACCTTTTGTTAAAAAGGCAATTTCTCTAAATCTTTTTTCTAAAACTTCATATTCATAATCTAAACTTTCAAAAATTGTGTCATCTGCTAAGAATCTTACTTTAGTTCCTGTTTCTTTGCTATCCCCTATTCTTTCTAGTTTTTGAACAGTTTTTCCTTTTTCAAATCTCATAAAGAAAATTCCGCCATCTCTTTTAATTGTAACTTCTGTCCAACTAGATAATGCATTTACAACAGATGCTCCAACTCCATGAAGTCCTCCAGATACTTTGTATCCGCTATCTCCACCAAATTTTCCTCCAGCGTGTAAAACAGTGTATACTGTTTCTGCTGTTGAAATATGTGTTTTTGGATGTATCTCTACTGGTATTCCTCTACCATTATCTGTTACACTTATTATATTTCCTTTTTCTATAACTACATTTATTTCTGTACAATATCCTGCTAATGCTTCGTCAACACCATTGTCAACAATTTCATATACGCAGTGATGTAATCCTCTTACTGATGTGCTTCCTATGTACATTCCTGGTCTTTTTCTTACGGCTTCAAGTCCTTCTAATACTTGGATTTGCTCTGCTCCATACTTGTGTTCATATTTTTCCATTTAATTTTTCCTCCTTCAGGGATTTAGGGACGTTCTTTCAATCCCTCTTACTGGGATTGAGGGACACTCCTCTATCCTTTTATTTCTTTTATAGCATTTCCACTTTTCACATTATATACCAAAATTTCTTTATTTTCAATATCTATTTTTTCAGTACATGTTATAATGACTTGTACATCATTTATTTTTTCTAAAAAATTCTTTCTTCTTTTTTCATCTAGTTCTGACATAAAATCATCTAATAATAGAATTGGTGATTCCCCTATTTCATCTTTTACAATATTTAATTCTGATAATTTTAATGAAAGAATTGCTGTTCTATGTTGTCCTTGTGAACCATAAATCCCTAATTCTTTCTTATTTATATATATATTAAAATCATCTCTATGAATTCCTTTTGTAGTATATCCTTTTATAATATCTAATTTTCTTCTTTGTTTTAATAATTCTAAATATCTTTCTTTTGAAATACATTCACTTAGATATTCAATTTCTATCTCTTCTTTATTATTTGTGATTTCTGAATGAATATT
>CAWVDV010000064.1:0-6600 GCA_963928115.1 Bacillota bacterium
AAACTATTTTGAAAAACAGGGATACCAAGTAATAAATTATCCTAAAAAAATAGACCAAGAGAATGAAAAAGTATATAAAGAAGTGTATTTAAATTTTTTCAAATCTTTAGATGAAACAGACATTTTATTTGTCCTTAATGGAGAGAAAAATGGGATAGAAGGATATATTGGTGCAGAAACTTTTGCAGAATTAAGTTATACCATGGTACAAAAAGTAAATCATAATAAAGATAAAAAAATATGGTTATTAAACAAGCCAAGCAAAGAAGTAAAGTGCTATACAGAAGTAATAGATTTCATTAAATTAGGATGGGTAGAAATTTTCAATAAAGATTAAGGAGTATAATTATGAAAAAGTTAAATGTAATAATAGTTTATAACAAAGAAGAAAATAAAATATTAATGTGTAAAAGAGAAAAAGAACCATATAAAGGAAAATTCAATTTAGTAGGTGGAAAAGTAGAAAAAAATGAAGATGAGTTGCATGCAGCATACAGAGAATTACAAGAAGAAACTGGAATAACAGATAAAGATATTACATTAACTCATATTATGAATTTTCAGTATAAAATGAAAGACATGGAATTGGAAGTTTATGCAGGGAAACTAAATAAGAATGTGGATTTAATAGAAGAATTAAATAAACTTTATTGGATAGACAAGAATGAAAATTTTTTTGATTTAGAAAAATATGCAGGTGAAGGTAATATAGGACACATGGTGCAACAAGTAGAAATATATAAAGATAAAATATTCTAGGGAGACATATGGAGGTAAAACTAAATGCTATCAATATTAGACTTAAAAAGAAAACTACCAAAAGACTTTGTAGATGAATTATACGAGCAGTATACACCAATTACGGTGGACAAAATATTAACAGGAATGTTAGGAGAAAGAAATACTACATTAAGAGTAAACACAATAAAATACAATATACAAGAATTAATGAAATATTTAAGAGAAAAAAATATTAAATTTGAAAGAGTTTCATGGTATAATGATGCATTAATAATAAAAAACGCAAATGAAAAAGAAATTCAAAAATTAGATATATATGAAAAAGGATACATATATTTGCAAAGTTTATCAAGTATGATTCCACCATTAGTTTTAAATCCTAAACTAGGAGAAAAGGTATTAGATTTAACAGCAGCTCCTGGGAGTAAAACAACACAAATGGTAGTAATGATGAAAAATGATGGATATATTTTAGCAAATGAATTAGATAAAATTAGATGTGACAGGTTACAATATAATGTCGAAAAACAAGGAGCAAATATAGTAGAAGTAATAAATAATAGAGGAGAAAAAGTAGGAGAAGAATATCAAGAACAATTTGATAAAGTACTATTAGATGCACCATGTAGTGGTGAAGGAAGGTTTTTAGGAAATAATGTTGGCACTTATAGGAATTGGTCAAAAAGAACAGTAAGAGAACTTGCAAAATTACAGAAAAAATTGTTTAAAAGTGCATATACTGCTTTAAAGCCGAATGGAATGATGGTATATTCCACATGTACTTTGAATAAAGATGAAAATGAAAATGTTTTACAATGGGCAATTGAAAATTTTAATGTGAAATTGTTAGATATAAATATTGATTTTAAAGAAAAAATGCAAGGATTTAATGATGGTTTAGATGACAGCATAAATAAAGCTATAAGGATATTACCATCAAAAAATATGGAAGGATTTTTTGTAGCAAAATTTAGAAAAAATTAAAATGCAAAATTTTGAAGAATTTACATATAAAGCAAATAGAAGGAAGGATGAGAAATGACAAATTTTTTAATCAAATTATTTATAAAAGATAAAAACGTAAAAGATGCAAAAGTAAGAACAAAATATGGAACACTATCAAGTTTAACAGGAATAGTAGTAAACTTTATACTATCAATAACAAAAGTGGCCATTGGAATAATATCAAATTCAATGTCAATAATTTCAGATGGATTAAATAACATAACAGATGCAGGTTCATCAGTTATAACAATGATAGGATTTAAGATGTCACAAAAGAAAGTAGATGATGACCATCCATGGGGACATGGAAGAATGGAGTATATAGCAGCATTTATAGTTGATATGTTAATAGTTTTAGTTGGAATTGAATTATTCAAATCTTCAATAGACAAAATAATAAATCCAGTAATGCCTGATATAAGCACAATAACAATTACAATATTAGTGATAGCTATAATTGCAAAACTTTGGTTATTTTTCTTCTACAAAAAGATAGCAAAAATAATTAATTCAGAAGCAATAAAAGGAAATGCATATGATAGCATATCAGATGTAATATCTACATTTGTTGTTTTATTATCTGCAATTGTAGCAAAATTTGCAAATATATCAATAGATGGATATGTAAGTATATTAGTATCAATATTCATATTATTTACAGGATTTAAAGCATTAAAAGAAACTGTTGACATTCTATTAGGTGCAAGACCAGACCCAGAATTAGTAAAAGGAATAGAAGAATTTACTAAAAAATATGATATGATAGTAGGAATACATGATATGATGATACATGATTATGGACCAGGAAGAAAAATAGTATCCTTTCATGCAGAAGTCCCAGCAAATAGTGACATATGTATGGCACATGACATAATAGACCAGATGGAACAAGACATTTATGAAGAATTTAATTGTATAACAACAATACATATGGACCCAATAGAAGTGGATGACGAAGAAATTAATAAAATGAGAGAAATAACAGAGAAAATAGTAAAAGAAATTAATGAAAACTATTCAATACATGATTTTAGAATGACTAATGGTGGAGGAAGGATAAACTTAATATTTGATTTAGTTATACCAAGAGAAGAAAAAGTTGATAGTGATAAATTAAAGGTACAAGTACAACAAAAAATACATAGTGAAAATCCTAAATACTATGCAGTACCAAAAGTAGAATGTTCATATGTGTGATGATGTCGCATTGGGGACGTTTCTCATGCGACATGGCTAATTGGGGACAGGTACAGATTAACCATTTTTGTCCATTTTGGAACACATCTTGTAAACGAAATGAGGAAAAATGAAGTAAACCTATATTATTAGATTAAAAAGTTTGATAATATAGGTTTATTTTTATAGCAAAATATGGTAAAATATATATGTAAACCAAAATAAAGGAGGAATAGAATGGGAAAGAGATATACTCCAAATATAGGTGAAACAACAAAAATTATAACTTCAAAAATGAAAGCAAATTTAGGTAGTAAACCAAAAAAAAGAAAATATAAACGAATTGAAAAATTTAAAAGTGGCACATTCAAAAATTCGGATTATAAATATCTAATTAGAGGAATAGAATTTTTACAAGTTTTTGGTGATGTAGGGGTAGATGCAGTTTTTAGAAATCTAAATTCCAATGAAGATTTAAAGCCCGAAACAGTAAAACTTATGACTTTATTAAGAATAGGAAAAGGACCTTTGTATGATTTCTTAAATATGTATAAAGATAATATGTATTCAAAATATGATACAGAAAGAGAAATTGCTAATTTAGAAAATATGTATGAAATAGTACAAAATTCAAGAGATGGTGTGATTACAAGAAAACGTATAGTAAAAGAAATAGGTGAAGATGGAGAAGAAAAGGAAGTAGAAATAGAGATATCAATGACAGAAAGAGAAATTGCTAGCATAGTTAGAGATTATGAAAATCAATTACATCGCATACAAGATAATAAATTTTCTACATATCTAGGATTAGGAATGAGTTTAGTAAGTATCTTAGGAGCAATTTATAGTGAGAGTAAAAATTCAAAAAGCACAGCAAAAGCTTTAGGAATAAGTGGACTGGTTAGTGTAGGAACTTTGCTTGGAAGAAGGTTTTTTACAAAAGATTACAAAGAAAAAGTGGGAGATACAAGAAGAGATATAGGAAGATTAGAAGGAGATTTAGTTGAAAATGAGCCAGTGAGTGACGTTGAAGAAAGAGATAAATTAAAAAATATAGAAGATAATATATACAAAGCTAGTAGTGAAGAGATGAAAATTGAAGATAAAGTTAATTTGATGAAAGCAATTGATGTTATATCAATGTCAGTTTTGACAGGTGTAATAGGAGCAGGAAAATTAAAGAAAGCGGAAAAACTGGATGCTAAAACTTTGTCACAGATATTGCTAGAAATAAATCAAAATAACTATTTAATAAGAAATATTATGGATAGTATCAATTCTATGTATAAATTCCAACATGAAAATGAAAGATTAAGAGAATATGAAAAAGAAATGGAGAATATAGTAAGTCAAATAGAAGAAAAACAAGACCCTCTAGTTGAAATACAGAAACCATTTGAAAAATTGGAAATAAAAGATTTTAAAGGGAAATTTTATCAACAAAAAAGTAATGAAACAGGAAAAATAAGATATAGAACTGAAATAGAAGTTCCGGAGTTTTCAATAAAAAAAGGAGAAGTGGCTTTGCTATCGGGTAAATCTGGAGCTGGAAAAAGTACATTTATACGATTATTAAAAAGGGGAGATATAAATAATAGAAATGCAATATTAATAGATGGAAAAGAAAGTGTTGATAAATTAGGAAAAAAATTTATAGCGGTAAAAGCAGATAAGAAATTGGGGACAAGTTCTAATGTGCTAGAACAAATAACAGGAAAAGAGACACTAATAGAGATGTCAGAAGAGGAAAAGCAAAAATTACGAGAGGTATTACAAGAAGTAAAATTAGACAGCGAGAAAATAGCGACAGAATTATCTTCAAAAGACTATAATCAATTTTCAACAGGGCAAAAAAAGAGATTGTCATTAGCTCAGGCTTTATATAGAACCACGGAAAATCCATCAATAATATTAGTAGATGAACCAGTTGGAAATGTTGAAGATGAATTGATAGAGGAACAGTTAAAATCAATTATACAAGCAATTAAAGATGTAGGAGCAATGGGAATAGTTGTAACACATAGAGTAGATTTAGCACAAAAATATGTTGATAAACATTATTACATAGAAGATGATGGTGTTATGAGAGAAAAAAAGATTAAAGAAAAAGAAAATGACGAAATTGAGAAATAAATTATGTAAAATACTGTTGACAGAAATTAAATTATATGATAAAATTTAAAACATAAATTAAGAGTGTATCTAAGAGTTAGAACTTGAGCGATACAGGGTAATTATAATATTGATTACTTACACAGAAGGTGAGATTAATAAGTCTTGCTAAGGAGTCTTAATAGAGATTTCTTAGTGAGGCTTTTTTGATTATATAAATAATGGAGGGAATAAAATGAATGAAGTAGAAAAAATTTTAAATGAATATTATAATAATTATGATGAAGATTCAAGACTGATAAAAGATAAAGCACATCAAATAGAATTTATTACAACAACTAAATATATTGAAAAATATTTAGAAAAAGGAAATAGAATACTAGAAATAGGTGCAGGAACAGGTAGATATTCAATACATTATGCTAAAAAAGGATTTGAGGTATATAGTGTAGAGTTGATTAATAAAAATTTAGAAATATTGAAAAGTAAAATAACAAAAGATATGAAAATAAATGCTATTCAAGGAAATGCAGTAGACTTAAATAGCCTTAAGGATGATATATTTGATATTACTCTAGTTTTAGGTCCGTTATATCATTTATATGATGAACTTGATATAGATAAAGCAATAAAAGAAGCTATTCGCGTAACTAAAAGCGGAGGAAAAATTTTTATTGCATATCTAACAGATGACTCGGTAATATATTCTTATGGAGTAAGAAAAGGAAATTTAAAACGATTAAAGGAAATATGTGATGATAACTGGAATATGCCTAAATTGAAGGAAGAAATATTTGCTACATTTAAAGTTGATGATTTTAGTAAATTAATGAAAAAATATGAGGTTAAAGAACTAGAAACAGTTGCAACAGATGAAAAATTGTAAAAGAAAAGATTTAATGGGATATAGTTCTCATATCTTGGAAATAGTTGAAAAAATATAGTATAGGAAGTGGTGATATGGAAATTAGAGAAGCAAGAATTGAAGATAAAAAAGAGTTAATAGAATTACTTATGCAAGCACAAGAATTGCATTGTAAAAATAGACCAGATATCTTTAAGAAAACAACCAAAAAAGAAGTTGAAAGTGAAGTTATAGAAGTGCTAGAAAGTAAAGAAAGAAAAATGATTGTAGCAGTAAATGATAAGGAAAAAGTGTGTGGATTAGTTATTTTCAGAATTAAAGAAGTAGAAAATCATATAAATTTAGAAAATGCTAAAATTTTATATGTTGAAAAAATAGTGGTTGATAAAAAATGTCAAAGACAAGGTGTTGGAACATTATTAATGCAAGAGATGAATAAAATTGCAAAAGAGTTAAAATGTAATAGAATGGAATTAAGTTGTTGGAGTTTTAATAAAGAAGCAATAGAATTCTATAAAGCTCAAGGAATGAAAGTACAAAGATTAAATATGGAGATATTTTAAAAGAAGAATTTACTCAAAGTTATATAAAAAACAAGAACATTTAAGAAACGAAGATTTACATAATACCTATTTTAAAAATTTTTTAAAATAGGTATTGACAAAATAAAAAAAAACCTTTATAATTTATAAATGTCAGGA
>CAWVDV010000065.1:0-5327 GCA_963928115.1 Bacillota bacterium
TATATAATGTATCTATCAAACAAAAGTTCAAATTATTTAAGGAGGAAAATCATGGGAGAAAACAATGAAAAAAAGAAGGCACTAGAAGTAGCAATGAGCCAAATAGAAAAACAATTTGGAAAAGGTTCAGTAATGAAATTAGGAGAATTTAAAGCAATGGAGGTTGAAGCAATACCAACAGGAGCTTTAAGTTTAGATATAGCTTTAGGTATAGGAGGAGTACCAAGAGGAAGAATTATAGAAATATATGGCCCAGAATCATCTGGTAAAACAACATTAGCTTTACATGTTGTTGCAGAAGCACAAAAAACAGGTGGAGAAGCAGCATTTATAGATGCAGAACATGCATTAGACCCAATATATGCAAAAAAATTAGGTGTTGATATAGATAATTTAATAGTTTCACAACCAGATACAGGAGAACAAGCATTAGAAATTACAGAAAGCTTAATAAGAAGTGGAGCATTAGATGTAATTGTAGTTGACTCTGTTGCAGCTTTAGTTCCAAAAGCTGAAATAGATGGAGATATGGGTGATTCACATATGGGACTTCAAGCAAGATTAATGTCACAAGCATTAAGAAAACTTGCTGGAGCATTAAATAAAACAAAAACAGTTCTTATCTTCATCAACCAATTAAGAGAAAAAATAGGAGTTATGTTTGGAAATCCTGAAACAACAACAGGTGGTAGAGCTTTAAAATTCTATGCATCAGTAAGAATGGATATTAGAAAAATAGAAAATATAAAACAAGATGGAGAAGTAAAAGGAAGTAGAGTACGTGTTAAAGTTATAAAAAATAAAGTTGCACCACCTTTTAGAGAAGCTGAATTTGATATTGTATATGGGGAAGGAATATCAAAAGAAGGAAATATCTTAGATATGGCAGTAAACTTAGATATTATAGAAAAAGCAGGTTCTTGGTTTAGCTATAATGGAGAGAGAATTGGACAAGGTAGAGAAAATGTTAAGAAATATCTAAAAGAAAATCCAGATATCCTAAAAGAGGTAGAAGGAAGAGTTAGAGATAATTTTGCAAAGGCTTTTGAACAAAGTTTAGGAGAAGAATTACCTAATGTAGATGAAGATGAGGAAGAATAGAATTTAAAATGGAAAGAACAGGATACAAAATAATTGTTATCCTGTTCTTTTGAGGTATTATCCGACTTCTATATATCCTGAATTGCGTAAATCTTCAATAACGAGAGAACCTTTTACTGAAAGATCGTTGTTGTTACAGTCATAATAGTCATCTGCATATAAATCCCCGCTACATATAGTCTCAGCAACATCTGCACTAACACAGAATATATCAAAAATGGAATTTATATCAGTACAACATATGTGCCCATTTACATAGATTGAAAATGAATTTAATATATCATTACATATCAAATCACCATCATCTATGAAAATGTTGCAAACATCTGCAATATCTGAGCAAGCGATATTAAATGAACCATTTGTTACATGAATATCTCCATCGCTGACTGAGAAATATTCACATATTTCACCATCATCAGGATCAAATGCATCTCCGTTAATATCTTCAGTCCATAAATTACCAACCGTAAAATCACCATTGATAATTTCAAAAGTTGGAGCAATGATTTCACCATTGTCGTCTTCTGACTGAGCTAATATTAAGTCTCCAGTTACTGTAAAACTACCATCTTCAATTTTGGTTTTTCCTAAAAGCCGTAAGTCTCCATCAAAGAAAAAATCTTCTCCTTCGATGTGCAAATTTGTCATTGTTACCATAGAAAATACCTCCTTTTTCTAAAGACAAGTTTTTGTTACAAGAATAGTATACATTGTTATACATAAAATTGCAACAAAAATAATTAAAAAATAGTTCAAACCTTGATATTTAGTCTTGATTATAGTAAAATAAGTCATAGAAAAATCAACATATAAATGTAGGAAAGGAATACTAATGTATACAATCGAAGAATTTGATAAAGAAAAAACAAAAGTGCTAAAATACATAATATACAAAAAAAGAAGCGAGCAAGAAATAAGAAACAAATTTGCAAAAACAATAGATGAAAATATGCTAGAAGATATTATTGAATATCTAAAAGAAGCAAACTATATAAATGATAAAGAATTTATAGAAAAAACAATAAATAATTTCAAAATATTAAAAAATCTATCTATAAAAGAAATGAAATATAAGCTAATGGCAAAAGGATTAAATAAAGACGATATAGAAGACTATTTCTATGAAAATAAAGAAGAATTAGAAGAATATGAGACGAAATCAGCATCAAATATAATATATAAAAAATCAGATTTAATGGAGCAAGATGAAATAAAGCAATATTTATTGAAAAAGGGATATAAAATGGATAGCATAAACAGGGCTTTTGAAGAAATTTAGGTTTCGAGAGTAAGTGCCGTCCCTAAAGTGACCAAAAATGGTCACTCCGAACCTGTCCCCAAACTGACCATAACACAAAAAGGAGTAATTAAAATGTCACTATTAACATTAGAAACAAAAAAATATGCAATAAAAATAGATAACTTTGAAGGACCAATAGATTTATTGTGTCACTTAATAGACAAAAATAAAATGGATATTTATGATATAAACTTAAGTGAAATAACAGACCAATACATAGAATATTTAAAAGAACAAGAAAGACTAAATTTAGAGATTGCCAGTGAATTTTTAGTTATGGCATCTACTTTGCTATATTTAAAGTCTAAAAAACTTTTACCTAAGCAAGAAGAAGAGGAAGAAGAATTAACAGAGGAAGAATTGATTAGACGTATTATAGAATATAAAAAGTTTAAAGAGATAAGCAAAGTTTTAAAAGAGAATTATAATAAATATTCTAATAGATACTATAAACAACAAGAAGAGATAAAATTGCCAAAACAAAAATTAGAAAAGAATTATGAAAATACTTTAATACCACAAATCTATGAAGATTTAGTTGAAAGAAACAAAGTTAAACTAAATCAAAATGCAAAAAATATTGAAAAGATAGCAATACAAGATAATTATACAGTAGCAAGTAAAGTAAAAGAAATGTTTAAAGTTTTAGTTAAACAAAAGAAATTTATATTTAATAAGCTATTTTCTATTAAAACACATAATAAACAAGAAGTAGTAACAGCATTTTCAGGATTGTTGGAATTATCAAGGAGAAGTAAAGTAGAAACAAAACAAGAAGAATTGTTTGGAGATATAGAAGTAGAAAAATCTAAAAAAGTTGGATAAAATTATAAAATATTGTTTAATTTTCAAAAAATTGGAAAAACTAATTATAAACCTAAAAGAAGGTGATGTAATTGGTTTTTCTTTTTATTTTGCTAATATTGTGTATTTTGTTATTAATAATAGTTTTTTCAAAAATAAGAATAGATGTAAAAAAATTTGAATATTGCTCAGCAAATAAGAAACATATTAACCCCAATTATTATTTAGAACTATCGTGGATTATATTAAGTAAAATACCTATTATAAAAATTAAACTAAATAAACATACAGTTAAAAAACTAAAGCTAAAAGATAAATTTGTAGACATAGACGTAAAAATGTGGGAAGAACGAAAAAAAATAGATAAAGAAACTATTAGTATAATAAAAAAGATAGATTTTGCAATAAGAAAGCTAAAATTAAAAATTGACATAGGAACAGAAAATTCAGCAATTACATCTCTTTTAATACCCATTGTTAGTACAGTAATTTCATTTTTATTGAGAAATAAAATGAAAACAAAAGAAGAACAAACATATATAGTTCAACCAATTTATAATAATCAAAATTATCTAAATATTACAATTTCAGGTATATTTGAAATAAAAATGAACCATATTATTAATGTCGTATATTTATTATCGAGAAAAAAGAAAAAAGGAGTGAAGAAATATGAGCGAACATCCAATAGAAGGTCTTATGACTACAGCTATGAATAGTATCCAAGACATGATTGATGTAAATACAATTATAGGAGAGCCAATTGAAACTTCAAATAATATTGTAATTATTCCAATATCAAAAGTTTCATTTGGTTTTGCAGCAGGAGGAAGTGAATTTAAGGGAGAAACAGTAGATGAATACACTAAAAAGGACAAGGAAGAAGCTATACAATATAGACTTCCATTTGGCGGAGGAAGTGGTGCTGGAGTAAGTATTAATCCAATTGCATTTTTAGTAATTCAAGCTGATAGTGTTAAACTAATGCCAGTAAATCATTCTTCTTCAATTGATAAATTATTAGATTATATTCCAGACTTAATGGAAAAGGCTAATAACATGATAAACCGTTGTATGCAAAATCGAAATGAAGAAACACAAAAAATTCTTAAAGAAATGCAAAAAAAGCATGACAAGAATATGAAAAAACAACAAGATGATAAAAAAGAAATTGAAAATAAAATTGAAAAAGAGGTTGAAAAGGTAGAAAAAGTTAGAAGAGAAGCTAAACCTAGAGAAAATATTGACTATGAATTTGAATATGATGAAACTATTGAGGATGAATAGAAAAATTATAACAAAAAAGTCTAGCTATAATTATAAATAGCTGGACTTTCGAATTTACTGATGATGATTTGGGGACGGAGAAAAAATCATCTTAATAAGTCAATCCACTTATAAATAACTGACTTAGTCATAGTAAATAAATTAATTTTATCAACAGAGTTACTTGCAACTAAATCAACACTAGCTAACACTTCACCATTCATCGAATATGTAGTAGTACCTAGCTTTTGACCTTCCTGAATTGGAGCAGAGATGTTTTCATCAATAGAGATACTCTGTTCTATATTTTTATCTTCACCTTTTTTAATTAAGATTCCTGCATTATCACTAAATACAATATCAACAGTGGAATCTACACCTTTGTTTACAATTGCAGTATTTGCAATATCATCTTTTTTGGCAAATTCTTTGTATATAAAAGTATTAAATCCATAATCTAATAATTTTTCTGCTTCCGCAAAACGAACTTTAGTAGAAGGAGCTTTCATAATAACAGCAATTAAAGATAGACCATCACGAGTAGCACTGGCTGATAAATTATACAAAGCTAAACCAGTAGAACCAGTTTTTAAACCTGTTGCTCCTTTATATGTCCTAATTAGTTTATTTGTATTAGTCAATTGAGATTTTCCATCTCTTAAAGAATCCATCCAAATAGTAGTATAGTTAGTAATTTGAGGATGATTATTTAGCAATTCTTTTGACATTAAGGAAATATCATAGCTGGAAGTAACATGACCATCTTCATCTAAACCGTGACAATTTTTGAAAGTGGTGTCATTCATACCTAATTCTTTGGCCTTGTCATTCATCATTTGAACAAAAGCATCTT
>CAWVDV010000066.1:0-3730 GCA_963928115.1 Bacillota bacterium
AAAAATAAATAATATTAATTTAATTCTTCTTATAATAAAATACATTTTTTTAATGTTATCAAAATTTTTTATTCCAAATTTCTATTAAATTCTAATTTATTCTTTTTTATTCGATTTTTTTCTAATTTATTCTAATTTTTTCTTAATTTTTTAAAATAAAAATTTAAATAAGTTATCCACAGTTAAAAATAAATTTTCCACATATAAATTTTTATATTTTTTAATTTTAAATTTAGTCATTTATAATTTTCTCGATTTTTTATAATTTTTCTAAAGTGATTTATCCGAGATTATATTGTTTTTTCTTTCATTTTCTTTTTTTATCTTTTTTTTACTATTTTTTTCTATTTTTTATAAATATATTTTTAATTAATTTATAAATAAGTTATCCACATTTTTTTATGAAATGTGGATAACTTTTTCTTATTTTTTAATCTTCTTTTAATCTAATTGGTAAAATCATATATGTATAATCATTATTTTCTGTTGATTTTATTAAACATGGTGATATGCTTGAACCAAATTCAATATATACTTCTTCATCATCAATTGCTTTTAAACTATCTAAGAAATATTTTGGATTAAATCCTGCTTCTAAGTTTTTACCTTCTGTTGAAACATATAACTCTTCTTTCGCATCTCCTGTTTGATTTGTACAAGAAATTGTTATTTTTCCAATATCCACTTGAACTTTTACTGGATATTTTTTCTCTTTTTCAACTGTTGAAGAAGATATTAAGCTTATTCTTTCAAAACTATTTTGTATATTATTTTTATTTACTTTTATTCTTGTTTCCCAATTACTTGGTATAACATTTTTATAATTTAAAAATTCTCCATCTAAAATTCTTGTTACTATTTTACAATTATCCATTTCGAATAATGCTTGATTTTTTGAAACTCCTATTTTTACTGGTTCAAAAGAATCTAATAAAATTTTGTTTACTTCATTTAGTGTTTTTCCTGGTATTACTGCTTTAAAATTATTGCTTTGTTTATTTAAAAATATGCTTCTTAGTGCTAATCTAAATCCATCAACTGCAACTACTGTTAATTTGTTATTTTCAATTTCGAATAAACATCCTGTAAATATTGGTCTACTTTCTTCGTTACTAACTGCAAATATTGTTTTTCTTATCATGTTTTTTAATAAAGTTTGGTCAATTTCAATTGAATTTTCAACTTCTATTTTTGGAAGTTCTGGAAATTCTTCTGGATTCATTGTTGCTAATTTGTATAATGAACCTTCACATTCAATTTCTAATAAGTTTTTGTCGTTTAATGTTATATAAATTTCTGTATCTGGTAATTTTCTTATTATTTCACTAAACATTATAGCATTTACTACTGTACTTCCTTGTTCTTCTACTTCACATTCCATTACGTATTCTATACCAATTTCTAAATCATATGTTGTTAATTTTATCTCTTTATCATTTGTTTGTATTAAAATTCCTTCTAGTATAGGCATTGTAGTTTTTGATGCTACACCTTTTACTACGGAATTAATAGCTTTTAGTATGTTTTCTTTGTAACAAACTATTTTCATTTTGATTCCTCCTTTATATATTTTATAATTTATATAAATATTTTTAGTAGTAGTAGTAGTAGGTCCTGTGGATAATGTGGATAACTATGTTGAAAGTTAGTATCCCTAGCAAAATTGATGTGGATAAGTCTGTGGATAACTAAGAAAGTTTTCCACACTTTCCACCTGCCAATGTGGAAAATTGAGATGTCCACAGTTTATCAACAGGTTTTCAACAGGGGTATGTGGATAACCAATCTGGCTATTCCGTAAGAAGAGATTGAATGGTCTCTTCCCAAACAATAATTTTTCAAACATAAATTTTAAAAAATTTTTGTATCTATTGAGCCAATTATTGTTTGCCATTTATGATAATGTTTTTCACACTATCCACAATTAGTTTTGTGTTATTTTTTTCTTTTACTTCTTTTTCTATTTTTTTACATGCATGCATTACTGTTGAGTGGTCTCTACCCCCGAAATCAATACCTATTTGAGGGTATGACATGTTTGCTACTTCCCTACAAAGATACATTGCAATTTGTCTTGGAAATGCAATATCATTTGAACGCTTGTTTCCAGACAAATCATCCTTTTCAATACTAAAGTACTTAGCAACAGTTTCTTTTATGAAGTCACAAGAAATAACTTTTTCACTTTCATATTTGAATTCTGTTATTATTTTTTCTGCTAGTTCTATTGTTATTGAGCTATGTGTTAATGAAGCTCTTGCAACTATCTTGTTAAATACACCTTCTAATTCTCTAATGTTTGAATCGATTTTATTTGCAATGTTTGAAAGTATAAAATCGTCTATTATAATGTTTTCATCCTGAGCCTTTTTTCTTAAGATTGCTAAACGAGTTTCATAATCTGGACAAGATATATCAGCAAGTAATCCCCATTCAAACCTTGATTTTAACCTATCTTCTAAGAATGGAATATCTCTTGGTGGCTTGTCACTAGAGATTATGATTTGTTTTCCTTCTTCGTATAAAGCATTAAAAGTGTGGAAAAATTCTTCTTGAATTCTTTCTTTTCCTGCTATAAATTGTATATCGTCTATTAATAAAACATCAATATTACGATATTTACTTCTGAACATGTCATTTTTGTTATCTTTTATTGCATTGATAAGTTGGTTTGTGAATTTTTCAGAAGTTACATACAAAACATTGTAATTTTTATATAGTTCTAATATTCGATTTCCAATTGCATGCATTAAGTGAGTTTTTCCTAATCCAACTCCACCATATAGAAATAGTGGATTATATGATTTTGATGGTTCATTTCCTACTGCTAATGCTGCTGCATGTGCAAATCTATTATTATTTCCAACTACAAATGTTTCGAATGTGTATTTTGGATTTAATGTAGATTTATTGGATTCTATTTCTTGTAGATTACTATCATCTGCATCAGTAATGACTTCGCTAGATTCTTCAGGTTGTTCTTTAGATAAATCAATTACAGAAAAAGTCCAATCTTTGTTTGTGATAAATCTTAAGGTGTTGAAAATTAATGGTCTATATTTATTTTCTATAAAATCTCTTTGAAATTCAGAGGTTGTTGTAAAAACTATATTATTGCCTTCGATACTTTTTATTCCAAGTGGTGCTATCCAGGTGTCAAAAGAAATTTTTGTTATTTCAGGCTCTAATTCTTTTTTTATACTAGCCATTAACTCATCTTTGTCAATATCCATTTCATCATCCCTTTCATTTTAGAAGTTATCCACAAAGTTATCCACAACTGTTGATAACTTTGTAATATTTTTGTAAAAATAGAGCCAATTTTTACGAACAGAAATTCTTTTATTTTTAGGCAAAAACCGTCTCTTTTTTTCCATGCCCATATAATAACAAATTTCGATATGAGAAGTCAATATGGTTGTGGAAAATTTTTTTCAGATGTGGATAAGTCCCTTTGAAACTGTGGAAAACTTTTTTTATTTTACAAAAATATGTCAAAAAATGTCGAATAAAAAGTAACATAAAGCAAAAAAATAAAAAATTCGAAAAATACTTGACATACATGAAAATTATATTGTATAATCGATATACTTGAAAAAATGCAAAAATATTCCAAGAAATTGGAATTTTATATAACAAAAACAGATATTGTAAAAAGTTACATGAAAAATAATGAAAAAGAACATTGAAAACTAAATATTGGTAAAAATCCGATAATCGCCCTTGAAAA
>CAWVDV010000067.1:0-3278 GCA_963928115.1 Bacillota bacterium
AACACATCTGTAAAACTTTCCCGAGTTTGATGTGTTTTTTGCATATCTAATCGAGGTAAGCCACCTTTGTGGTTTCTCCATTTCCTATATTTATTATAATCTATTTATGAGTAAGAAGTCAAGATATATAATAAAATTTTGTAACAATATGTAACTATAATGCCAGGAGTACATATAGGAGACGGTGCTGTTGTAAGCAAATTAAAAGAAGTATAAATTAAATATTAATATAAAATTTCGATAAAGAGCTACTTCAAATTGAAAGTGGTTCTTTTCTTAATATCAAAATTTTTATAAAAAATATTGACATATAATTATAAAGTGTTATAATTGAAATATAACAGACATAACATATATAACAGTAAGGAGGGAAAATATGAATATAATATTAAGTAATAATAGTAATGTACCAATTTATGAACAAATAGAGAATGCCATAAAAGAAGCTATATTTTCCAATGAATTAAAAGAAGAAGATATGTTGCCATCAGTGAGAAATTTAGCAAATGATTTAAAAATTAGTTTCTTGACTGTAAAAAGAGCTTATGATGAATTAGAAAAAGCAGGATTTATAAAAACAGTTCAAGGAAAAGGAAGTTATGTAGCTCCTAAAAACATAGAACTAATTAAAGAAGAAAAATTAAAGGAAATACAAGACTATATTGAGAAAATATATAGTATTTCAAAAATGGCAAATATTCCAGAAGAAGAAGTAAAAGAATTATTTAGAATTATATTTGAGGGGGATTTATAGTATGGAAAATAGTATTGAATTACAAAATGTTTCAAAAAAGTATAAAGATTTTGAACTTAAAAATATTAGCTTTAATGTACCACAAGGTTGTATAGTAGGACTAATTGGAGAAAATGGAGCAGGTAAGACTACTACAATTAAATCTATATTGAATATTACTAAATCAGAAGGAACTATAAAAATATTTGAAAAAGATAGTGTAAAAAATGAAAAAGAAATAAAAGAAGAAACAGGAGTAGTGTTAGATGATAGTTTTTTATCAGAGTATTTAACTGCAAAACAGGTTAATTCCATCATGAAAGAATTTTATAAAACCTGGAATGAAGAAAAGTATATAAGTTTATTGAAACAATTTAATTTACCAACAGACAAATTAATAAAAGACTTTTCAAGTGGTATGAAAATGAAGTTAAAAATTGCAACAGCAATATCACACAATCCAAAACTCTTAATATTAGACGAACCAACAAGCGGACTTGACCCAGTTGTAAGAAACGAAATTTTAGATATATTTAGAAAATATATAGAAGAAGATGAAACTAGGTCTATATTGTTATCAACTCATATAACAACAGATTTAGAACATATATCAGATTATATTGTATTTATTGAAAAGGGAAAAATGATATTTAATTTACCAACAGATGAACTACTAGAAAACTATGGAATAATTAAATGTAGCAAAGAAGATTTTACACGATTGAATAAAAAAGATTATATCACTTACAAAAAAGGAAAATATCAATATGAAGTATTAACAAGTAACAAAAACAATATTAGAAATAGATACAATATTACAACCATTGATAAACCATCTATTGAAGATATAATGTTACTTTATATTAAGGGGGAAAAATAATTATGATAAAGGGATTATTGAAAAAAGATTTATTTAATTTAGCAAGTTATAAAACGTCATTAATTATAATCATTGTATTTTGTGGAATTGCAATAATAGGAACAGATGCAATTAATCTTGCACCAACCATGATTTGTGCAATAGTTGGGATGATTTCTCTTTCTACATTCAGTTATGATGAAATATCAAAATCTAATAAATATATTTTAACACTACCTACAAATAGAAAAGAAATAGTAAAAGAAAAATATATCTTAGCAATAGGAGCAACAATATTTGGTGGTTTATTAGGAATACTACTAACCATACTTGTTGTAAATGTAATGAATTATATAAGACCAGAAAAGATAATAAATCTTGACTATAAAACTTTAATTACCACTGCATTAGGAGGAATATTTTGTATTTCATTATTACAAGCTATACAAATTCCTAGTGTATTCAAATGGGGTGCTGAAAAGGGAAGAATCCAAATGTTTATTTCTCTATTCATAATAATTGCAGTGATTGGTGGTATATATTTTTTGATAACAAAGTTTAATATTAATATAAATATAGAAATGTTAAGTGATTTTATTAATAAATTTGGATTAATTATTTTAATAGCACTTATGATTATTATGTATTTTGTATCTTATAAAATAGCATATAAAATATATAGAAATAAAGAAGAATAAGCTATATATAATCTTCAATATATATAGCTTTAGCAAGATAAGGAGTAATCTCATCAATATCATACCATCCAGAACTCTTACTATCATTCTCTAGACCATTTGGATTAGAAACATAAACCATATTATTACTATCTGCAGCAAGAAGAACCATATAATGAGAAGCGGTAGTCCAACGATTATCAGTTGGACTATTCCAAACACAAACAACAATAGGCCTATTTGATTGTAAATGCTCTATAATAGACTCATCTGATAAATGAACAGAGTCATAATAAAAATCAGAATTTTTTATACCAAAAGTCGAAGACAATTCATGAGAAAATTTATCATAATCCATTACTGGATAATACATTTCTCTTAAATCTTCTGGGGTATAATCTTTTCCGTAACCACTTAATATAATAGACATCACAGTTATACCACAACCATTTTCAGACATAGTACCACCCCAATATTCCTTATTACTCCAAGAAGAATTACCATTTTGTTTATATTCAATATATGTCTTTCTATAATTATCTCCAGTAGTAAAAGTAGTAAAATAACCATCTTTATTTTTAACTTTTTCTTGACCTATTCCAGAATAATTCTTATTTGTATCTTGTTTTATTACTTTATAGCCACCAGAAAAATTAAAAATATCTAGATTTTGACCAATGCCAGAAAATATATAATTATAATATAAATAAACTAGTAGAAATATAAATAATATCAAAACAATAAATTTCTTTTTATTCAATTTTCTTCTATTATTTCTTTTCAACTCAATTCCCCCTTAATCTGAAACAATTATAGCCAAAAGAAATAAAGATAGCTTTAATAAACTATTAACAATTTCTTAAATTTTTCTTACAATCAACGAATTAAGCACAAAAATTAGATAATTATGTTATAATCAAAGAGATATTGTAAAAAGTTACATGAAAAATAATGAAAAAGAACATTGAAAACTAAATATTGGTAAAAATCCGATAATCGCCCTTGAAAA
>CAWVDV010000068.1:0-5066 GCA_963928115.1 Bacillota bacterium
TACCTCCTAAAAAAGTATACAAAAAAGAATGTATGTTTGTACATAGTTATTTTTGATTTTTCATACATTCTTATTTTATCATTTTTAAAGAAATAGATAAGATTGAAGATATGTTAATAGAAAAGGAAGGTGATGATGGTATGTTACATGCACAAATGGTAATAAGAAGAGATTTTGAAAATGTTAGAAAAAAAGCAATAGAAGAAGGCAGAGAAGAGGGGAGAAAAGAAGGTAGAAAAGAAGGAATATTGGATTTAGCTAAAAAAATGCTAGCTGAAAAAATTGATGTTGATTTAATATCAAAATTAACAGGACTAAAGAAAGAGCAATTTATGAAGTAGATATAACAAGAAAATTTAGTATAGTTTTATATAAAAAGTAGCAAGATTTCTTGCTCTTTTTGTGATGGATGTTTTTTCTTGAAATAAAGATAAAAAAATGATAGAATTCATTTTGAGGTGAAAAACATGATAGATATTTTAAAAGCAAAAAAAGAATTTGCCGAATATGTTAAAAATTATGATATAAAAAATGATAAAATAAGACTAAAAGTTGAGCATATAGAAAGAGTATCTCAAGTGGCAAAAAAATTAGCGACAAAATTAGAGTTAGAAGATGAAGATATAAAATTAGCAGAATTAATAGGTTTACTTCATGATATTGGTAGATTTGAACAATTAAAAAGATATAATACTTATATAGATAGAAACAGTATAAATCATGGAGAATTTGGTGTACATTTGTTGTTCAATAATAAAGATGGAATTATTAGAAGATTTATAGAAGATAGACAGTATGATGAAATTATAAAAAAAGCAGTATTAAATCATAATAAAAATACATCAGATATTCCAGAAGATTTAACACCTAGAGAGTTATTACACACAAAAATAATAAGAGATAGTGATAAAATTGATATATTAAATTTATTAACATTTGAGGATAAAGAAACAGCTTGGGAAAAAGCTGATTTATCAGATGATATTATTAGTAATGAAATATATAAAGAATTTATGGAGCAAAAAAGAATAAATTATGAACATAGAAAGTCAAGTGCTGATGTTCTTGTTGGACATTTTGCATATGCATTTGATTTTAATTTCCCAGAAAGTTTGGAATTAGTTAAAGAAAAGAACTATTTTGAAAAAATATATAATAGATTTGAATTTAATAATATAGATACAATGGAGAAATATAGAAAGATATATATAAAAGTAGTAGAATATATCGAAAAGGCAGTACAAAAGAAACAGATATAGATGTAAAATATGAAAGGAACAAATGTAATGATAGACTTATTAAATGCAAAAAAGGAATTTAAAAAATATATATGCAATTATGATTTAGCTAACTCTGAAATTGAAAGAAAAGTAGGACATAGTTATAGAGTAGCTGAAATAAGTGGAGAAATAGCCAGGAGTTTAAATTTGACTGATGAAGAGATAGAACTTGCAACTTTGATTGGACTTTTGCATGATATTGGAAGATTCGAACAACAAACTAGATATGGAACATATAATGATATGTGCAGTATAGACCATGGAAAACTAGGAGTGGAAATTTTAGAAAAGAATGATTATTTAAGAAACTATATAAAAGATGATAAATATGATAATATAATTAAAACTTCAATTTATAATCACAATAAATATGAAATAGAAGAAGGCTTAGATGAAAAAGCATTAATCTTTTGTAAAATAATAAAAGACAGTGACAAGTTGGATATACTTTATGAAGCAATAGAAATTTTTTGGGAGAAAAAAGTTAGAATTACAGATGATATTACAAAAAAAGTTCTAGAGGATTTCAAAGATGAAAAACAAATATTAAATCAAGATAAGGTAACACAATTAGATAGTGCAATTTCAATAATTTCATTTATCTTTGATATTTATTACAAAGAAAGTTTTAAAATGATAAAAGAAAATGATTATATAAACAAAATCATAAACAAATTTGAAATAGAAGATGATGATCTAAAAGAGCAATTTGAAGAAGTTAGAAGCATAGCAAATAATTACGTTGAAGATAGAATAGAAAATATGAAATGAAGGTATGACAGTATATGGGCAAAAGTTTATTAATTACAGAAAAACCGTCTGTTGCAATGGAATTTGCAAAGGCATTAAAAATTACAACAAATAGAAAAAATGGATATCTGGAGTCAGATAAATGGATAATAACATGGTGTGTAGGACATTTAGTAACAATGAGCTATCCAGAAAAATATGATGAAAAATTGAAATTTTGGAGATTAGACACATTACCATTTATACCAGATGAGTGGAAGTATGAGATAATTCCAAATGTTGCTAATCAATTTAATATAGTGAAAGAATTAATGCAAAGAGAAGATATTGATGAGATATATAATGCTGGTGACTCTGGACGTGAAGGAGAATACATACAAAGGCTGGTTTTTATGATGGCAAAGCCAAGTCCAAAAGCAAAAATGAAAAGGGTTTGGATAGATTCACAAACAGAAGAAGAAATATTAAGAGGAATTAGAGAAGCAAAACCACTATCTGAATATGATAGTTTATCAGATAGTGCATATTTGAGGGCAAAAGAAGACTATTTAATTGGAATTAATTTTTCAAGATTACTTTCAATTATCTATGGAAGAAGACTAGCACAAAGTTTGCAAGAAGATAAGGCATCGATTTCAGTTGGTAGAGTTATGACTTGTGTTTTAGGAATGATAGTTTCTAGAGAAAGAGAAATAAGAAATTTTGTGAAAACAAAATATTATAAAATAGTTGGAGAATTTGGAGAAAGTAATTCATCTTTTAAAGCAGAGTGGAAAGTAAATGAAAAATCAAAATATTTTGAATCTCCAAAACTATATAATGAAACTGGATTTAAAAAAGAAGCTGATAGTAAAGAATTCATATCGTTATTGGCAGGGAAAAATGCAGTAATAAGTAGTTTGAAAAAATCAAAACAAAAAGAAAATCCACCGTTGTTATTCAACCTAGCAGAAATACAAAATGAATGTACAAAAAGATTTAAAATAAAACCAGATGAAACATTAGATGTTATACAAAATTTATATGAAAAGAAATTAGTAACATATCCAAGAACAGATGCAAGAGTTCTTTCAACTGCAGTTGCAAAAGAAATAACAAAGAATTTAAATGGAATTGCAAGAGGTATGAAAGATGAAGAAATTCAAGGATATATAAAGAAAATGGTTGATGAGAAATATTCAACAAATATTTTAAAAACAAAGTATGTTAATGATAGTAAAATAACTGACCATTATGCAATAATACCAACAGGGCAAGGCTATGAGAATTTCAACCAATTACCAGATTTACAAAAACAAATATATAAAGTAATAGTAAAAAGATTTCTAGCAATTTTTTATCCACCTGCAGAATATAGTAAAGTGCAAGTAACAGTAGATATTGAAATGGATGAAGAAAAGAAAAATATCGAAAACTTTTATGCAAGTGGGAAAGTATGTATAAATCAAGGGTATTTAGAAATTTTAAAGCCACAAAACAAAAATTCCACAGCAAATGAAAAAAATGTGGACAAAGAAGAAGAAAATAGTAGTTTAGAAATATTAAAGAAATTAAAGAAAGGTCAGAAAATAGAGATACAAAACTTTGAAATAAAAGAAGCGGAAACATCTCCACCAAGTAGATACAATTCAGGTTCACTTATTCTTGCTATGGAAAATGCCGGAAAATTAATTGAAGATGAAGAATTAAGAGAACAAATAAAAGGTGCAGGAATTGGTACAAGTGCAACAAGAGGTGGAATTATAGAAAAACTAGAAAAAATTAAATATATTGAAATAAACAAAAAGACACAAATAGTAACACCTACTAATAAAGGCGAAAAGATTTATGATATTGTAAAGTTATCTATGCCAGATATGTTAAATCCTAAACTTACTGCTAGTTGGGAAAAAGGTTTAGATATGGTGGCTAAAAAAGAAATTAAGCCAGATGAATTTATGACAAAATTGAAAAAATATATAAATTCTAAATTTGATAAGTTAGTTGTAAAAATGTAATAGTAAAAGCACTCTAAAGAAAGTAATTAACTATTCTTAAGAGTGCTTTTACAGGCTAATCACGTAAGTAGAGGAGAAAGTTATCTCCATTAATGTTACATTTTCTTAAAAATGTAACAAATGAATTTAAGACCATAAAACTCCGCTCGTTCTCCCCTATTACTCGAGCATAAACTTTTTCCCCTTCAAAAAGCATATCTGTTGCTTCATTGACAGATAGCTCTAAACCACCATCAGGAACTTTAAAATTTTTAATTTCATCCTGTTCATAACCATAGAACTGGCATTTTTGAACAGAAGAAAGTTCTGAAAAGTTTTTGAGTTCCTGTTCAGATTTCACAGGTTTTAATAAATCCCGTGAAACTTCACATTTTGGGAAAAATCCATGCTTGAGTAGTGATAAAGCCTCATTATAAGATATTTTTTTCATAGTATTTTCCTCCATTTTTGGAAAACAATGAACTTGTGACAAAAAGATTATACAATATTTTACATAAAATGTCAACGAATCATTTTAAATTATAATTATGAAATTTAAATATTTAAATTTGGAAGACTAAAAAAAGAAGAAGCTGCACGTAAACGCACAGCTTCATCATCTTAATTTTTACCCAACAGACGCTCTTTAGAGGTCTGACAGAATGCACATACATTTTTTACAGCACCTTCTCTAGTTTTCTGCTGTCCTGTGCATTTTTTCTCGTTTCCAAGAGGGCATTTCTCTGATGATTTAAAAGCCATATATGGCTCCCTTCTGCTCCTACATTTAAAGGAGACTTGCTTGCTAGATTAACTAGTTACAATTATATTATAACACTCTTAACATAAAAAGTCAAAAATTAGACAGAAAAAATGAATCATATAGGCAACAGAAAATATAATAAAAAGACAAAATTTTCATTGACATATAAATAAAATTGTGATAAAAAATAAATATAGAAAATATACTAAAGGATATTGTAAAAAGTTACATGAAAAATAATGAAAAAGAACATTGAAAACTAAATATTGGTAAAAATCCGATAATCGCCCTTGAAAA
>CAWVDV010000069.1:0-17684 GCA_963928115.1 Bacillota bacterium
ATAGAGAGTTTAATTGAGAAGTTTGATTTTAGAATATTAATATTTGTATATAGTATTTTAGGTATAGTAATTTTAATAGATGCAATATCAAGTATTATTAAGGTTAAGAATATAAAAGTAACACTAGAGAAAATAGAAAAATTAAATAATGAAATTAAAGAAAAATTAAAAGAAGAGAATGTTCAATATTTAATTGAACAATTAAAATATAAAAGAAATAAAACAATTTTACGTTTGTATAAAAATGTATATCGTTTGAAAAAAGCTTTCCCAGCTATTAATACTAAAGAGATAACAGAAGTTTTAAGTAAAAAGGTTGAATTAAAAGAAATAAAAGAAGAAATAAAGCAAAGAATAGAAAAAAGAAAAAGAAAGGACAAGAAAGCAATTAAAGAAGTTCAAACTGTAAAAGAAGTAACTAAAAAAGCTAAAAAAGACTGAAAAAAACTTGAAATATTATAATAGTTTTGTATATAATTAAGAAAAAATGGGTAGGGGATAAAATGGTACAAGAAATATATATAATAGATGATGATGATTCATCAATTGTGATTTTTAGAGAGTTATTTAAAAATGATAAAGAATTCAAATTTATTAGTGTTAAAAGTGAACAAATAGATATAGCATTAAAAAATATTCCATCTCTAATAGTTATAAATGAGGATGCAATAAATAGAGATGTAGTGGAGCTTTGTAGAAAAATCAGAAAAGACGAAGATAATACAATTACACCAGTTATAGTAGTATCTTCAAATTCAAGTAGAGAACATAGAATCAGGATATTACAAGAATCAGTAGAATATTATATTAAGAAACCAGTTGATGAATATTATTTGTATTATACAGTAAAAAATGTAAATAGATTATTAACAAGTAACAGAAGAATGAGCCCATTAACAGGACTGCCAGGAAATGTACAAATACATGCAGAATTAAAAAAGAGAATTTTACGAAAAGAACCATTTTGTGTTTTGTATTTGGACTTGGATAATTTTAAAGCATATAATGATGTGTATGGTTTCTTAAAAGGAGATCAGATTATAGAGTTTACAGCAGATACAATAATTAGATGTGTTCATGAAAGTGGAATGGAAGATACTTTTATAGGGCATATTGGTGGGGACGATTTTGTGGCTATTGTATCAGGTTTAACATGTGAAAAATTGTGTCAAAATATATTAGCGCATTTCGACGAAAATGTTAAAAGATATTTTACAGATGAGGATTTAGAAAAAGGTTACATAGAAGTTGCAAATCGTAAAGGAATTATTGAACAATTTCCACTAACTTCGCTTTCAATTGGGGTTGTTGTTGCAGATGTTGGTAGATTTGGAAATATTCTAGAAATAGGAGAAGTTGGTGCTCAAGTAAAACATGCTGCTAAGTCTGTTATGGGAAGTAGTTATGCTGTTGATAGGAGAAGGTAAAGTTGATTAAAATTGCAGATGTAAAAGTTTGCAATTTTTTGATATAAAGTTTTTTGAAAGGTGTGATGTAGATATGGATTTAACGTTAGAAGTTGAAAACTATAAACTGAACATAAGAGCAGGAGGAATACTAATACATAATAATAAAGTATTAACGCATAAAACTATAAATAAAGACCACTACTGTTTACCGGGTGGAAGGGTAGAAATAGGAGAAAATTCAGAAGAAACCATAAAAAGAGAAATACAAGAAAAATTAGGTAAAAAAGTTGAGATATTAGGATATGCAGCAACAATTGAGAATTTTTTTGAGATGGAAAATAAGAAATATCATGAAATATATTTTTTATATAGGATAGAGTTTGCCGATGAAGAAGATAAAAAGATAAATTATACAATGCAAAATTCAGAAGGAAAAGAATATTTACAATATGAATGGATAGATGTAGATAAAATAGATGAATGTAATTTACTACCTAAATGTTTAAAAGACATAGTAAAGTCGAAAAAATTTCCAGTACATAAAATTAATGATGAGTTAAGAAATAAAGAGTAATATAGCAATGTAACTCCTAATATAAATATAATAAAAATATGTATTAGGGGTTTTATTATGTTCGTAATAAATAGAAAAAGAATACAAATAATGTTATCAGCTATTTTAGTAAGTGTGTTAGTATTTGGAGTTCAAATATCATTAAAAGAAAAAGAAGAATTAACAGTAGAAACAACATCTACACCAACATCAAATAAAACAATAGTAATAGATGCAGGACATGGAACACCAGATGAAGGAGCAGAAAGTAAATCTGGGACAACTGAAGCGGAAATAAACTTAAAAATAGCATTAAAGGTGCAAAATTTATTAGAACAAACAGGTTGCACGGTAATACTAACACGTTCAGATGAAAATGGAATATATGATTCAAATAGTAGTACTATAAGGCAGAAAAAAATAACTGATATAAAGAACAGAGTAAAAATAGGAAACCAATCATCAGCAGATATTTTTGTTTCAATACATCTAAATAAAATTCCACAACAACAATACTATGGATGGCAATGTTTTTTTAATTCAAAAAATGATAATAGTAAAATGTTAGCAGAGCAGTTACAAGAAAACTTAAATGATTCTATGCAAAAAGAAAATAAAAGAGTAGCAATGAAATTAGAAACGGTATATATTATGAAAAATGTGGAGATACCAATATCAATAGCCGAGTGTGGATTTTTATCTAATCCAGAAGAAGAAAAGCAATTACAAGAGGATGAGTATCAAAATAAGCTTGCATGGGGGATATATAATGGTATAACAGACTATTTTTACAATTTAGAAAGTGAAAATTCCAATTGAGCCTTCTCCGGAAATTACTTTTATATTTAATTAATTTCAAGAAATTTCCAATTATGCTTGACATAATTGGAAATTTATGGTATAAGTAATTTACTTTAAAATTATACAGTTTATATTAATGAAAAGTAAAGAAATATTGTACAATATAAATTTATTTCAAAATTTTTAATCAAAAATTTCCAAAAAGAAATGAAAAAATGAAAAATTAAAAGAAAAAAAGAGAAATGTAGTGAAAAGTATATTTAAATTATTCGATTTACTATAAAATAAATATTGATTTTATAGTGCTATAAATATATAATGAAAGGAGCAATAAAATGATAATATATACATTGTATGATTATTTTAAATTATATCCATATGTTATAAAACAACGAAGGGTTGACAATCCAGATTTTGAAAAAGCAAAAGAAGAGGGAAGAAGAGAAGGAAAAGAAGAAGGAAGGGAAGAGGGAAAAGAAGCAGGAATTATGAGTGTAGCTAAAAAATTGCTAGAAGAAAAAATGGATTTGGATTTTATTATTAGAATTACTGGTTTGACAAAGGAACAGCTAATGAAGATATAAGGAAACCATAGTCAAAAACATATCTTTGCATTTTTACATAAAAAGTGGTATAATATAAGTGTAACCAAAAATGGGGGTACAAATAACAAGACTAGATATATAGTCGATAATAAGGAGGACAATAAGATGAAAAAATCAACAAAAAGAACAATTCGGAGATGTATGTGGTTAGTAATTGCTATGATAGCTATATGTTTTGGAGCATTTATGTATTTTTCTTCTACATTTTTAGCAGGAATGCTGATTATAAGGAAGATAATATACGTAGTGTTGGCAGGCATAGCTATCGTGGGAACTGCACATTTCATCTGTGATTAAGGATAGGGTACTGGATTCCAGTACCTTTTTCCATGTAATATAGTAATTATATTTTTACAAAACAAGAAAACTAAAATTAAATTTTCTGAATTAAAAACAAAAAAGTATAAAATTTCCACTCTTTGCAAACAATATGTATAAAACATAAAAAGCAAGGAGTGGAAATTTTTGAAAACAACAAAAATATTAAAAATAGATGGAACGTTATTAGACAAAGAGCAACTAAATAGACATTTGCAAAAAATAGCATCAAGCCATAACTTAAAAAACAAAAGTGATAAGCAAACATATCCTATACCAAACATGATAGAAAACTATAAAACAATAGAACAAGTATATGAACTATTAAATGAACATTTAAAACTAGGAATAAGCATACATCCAGCAGGAGAATGGTTACTAGATAACTTCTATATCATAGAACAAACAGTAAAACAAATAGAAAAAGAATTACCACTAAAAAAATACAAAAACTTTTTAGGAATTGCAAATGGAAAATATAAAGGATTTGCAAGAATCTATGTATTAGCAGCAGAAATAGTAGCATATACAGATAACAAAATAGAAAAAGAAGAATTAGAAGAAGCATTGCAAAGTTATCAAAGCAAAAAGACATTAAGTATGGAAGAAATTTGGAATATAGGGATATTTTTGCAAATATCAATAATAGAAAATATAAGAGAATTGTGTGAAAGAATATATAGTTCGCAAATGCAAAAATTTAGAGCAGAAAATATAGTAGAAAGACTAGTAGAAAATAAGAATAAAACAAATATAGTATGTAAAACAAGTGCATGCAAAAAGATGGAAAAAGATAGTTTCCAAGACATGAAATATCCATTTATAGAATATATGTCATATATATTGAAAAGATATGGAAAAAAGGGATATAGTTATTTAAAAGTATTAGAAGAAGCAGTTGAAATGGCTGGAACAACAGTACAAGATGTAATAAAAAAAGAACATTTTGACATAGCTGTTAGAAAAGTCAGTATGGGAAATAGTATTACAAGTATCAAAAAAATTCAAAGAATAAATTTCCTAGAGATATTTGAAAAAATAAATGGTGTTGAAGAAATTTTAAGACAAGACCCTAGTAACACATATATAAATATGGATAATAAAACAAAGGAATATTATAGAAATGCTATAAAGGAAATATCTAAAAAAACTAAGATTTCAGAAATATATATAGCTAGAAAAACATTAGAATTAGCACAAAAGCATGGAGAAATTGCAGAAAATGATAATACAGAAAACAAAAAATCACATATAGGATATTATTTAATAGATAAAGGAATTGATGAGCTATATGCAGTATTGAAATATAAAGATAAAAATTCAATAAGTCAAAAAGGAAAAACAAAAATCTATATAACAGCAATTTATATCACAACATTAATTATAGATATAATTATTTCAAGTATTATAAACTTCAAAACTAGCAATTTATGGGTATCAATATTAACATTAATCATATTTTTTATTCCAATATCAGAAGTGTCAACACAAATAATACAATATATATTAAGTAAAATAGTAAAACCAAAAGTAATACCAAAACTTGATTTGCTAGATGAAATCCCAGAAGAAATGGCAACAATGGTAGTAATTCCAACAATAGTAAAATCAAAAGAAAAAGTGCAGGAATTAATGAGAAAACTAGAAGTATATTATTTAGCAAATAAGAGTAAAAACTTGTATTTTACTTTACTTGGAGATTGTTCAGAAAGTGATAAAAGAGAAGAAGATTTTGATGAAGAAGTAATACAAGAAGGTAAAAAATTAGTAAATGAATTAAATAAAAAATATAATGAAAAAATTTTTAACTTTATATATAGAAAACGTATTTGGAATGAAGGAGAAAATTCATATCTTGGTTGGGAAAGAAAAAGAGGCATGCTTTCACAGCTAAATGAATATTTGTTGGTAAATACTAAAAATCCATTTAGAGAAAACACATTAGAAGATTTAGATAATATGCCAAAAATAAAATATATCATTACTTTAGATGCAGATACAGATTTAATCCTAAATTCAGCATTTGAGTTAATAGGAGCAATGTCACATATATTGAATAAACCAGTAATAAATCCAGCCACAAATACTGTTACAGAAGGATATGGAATACTTCAACCTAGAGTAGGAATTGATTTAGATATAAGTTTTAAAACAGTATTTACAAAAATATTTGCAGGAGCAGGAGGAATTGACTCATATAGTAATGCAATCTCAGACACATATCAGGATAATTTTAATGAAGGAATTTTTACTGGAAAAGGAATTTATGACTTAGAGGTATATTCAAAAGTACTAAAAGGTGAAATTCCAGAAAATACAGTTTTAAGTCATGATTTGCTTGAAGGATGTTATTTAAGATGTGGCTTAGCTTCTGATATTTTGCTAATGGATGGTTATCCTACAAAATACAATAGTTTTATGACAAGACTTGCTAGATGGATTCGTGGAGATTGGCAGATTACAAAATGGATTGGGAATAAGAAATTAAATTTGTTATCAAAATACAAAATTTTTGATAATTTAAGAAGAAGTTTACTAGAAATTAGTATAATTGTAGCAATAATATATACAAGTATTTTAGGTATTATATATAACCAAAAGATTTATGGGATTGTTACATTTCTTTTACTGATTTCTATATTGCCATATATTTTAGAATTTTTAAATAGATTGATATTTAAGAAAGAAGGAGAAGAAAAGCAAAAGACTTTTGCTCCAAAAATCACAGGTTTTAAAGGAACTTTTTTAAGGGCAATTATAACTTTAGCAGTTTTGCCATATAAAGCATATGTGTCAATAAAATCAATTACAAAAACAATATATAGAATGTGTATAAGTAAAAAACATCTATTAGAATGGACAACTTCAGAAGAAGCCGAAAAACAGTCAAAATCAAGTCTGGTTTCATACTTTAATCAAATGGCATTTAATGTACTTGCAGGTGTAACAACAATTGGATTAGGATTTTTAAAACAAAATGGTTTCGCATGTATTTTAGGACTTTTATGGATGATTGCACCATGTATAATGTGGTATATAAGTAGGACAATTGAAAAACCTCCTGCAATAGAAAAATTAAATCAAAAAGATAAAGATTATGTTTTAGAAATTGGTAAAAAGACTTGGGACTTTTTTGAAACTTATTTGACTAAAGAAAATAATTATCTAATACCAGATAATTATCAAGAAGATAGAAAAGAAGAGATAGTTCCTAGAACTTCATCTACAAATATTGGTTTATCTCTTTTAGCAGTTATATCTGCTTATGATTTAAAATATATAACTTTTGAAAAAGCAATTAATATACTAAAAAATATACTTGATAGCATAGAGTCACTTCCAAAATGGAATGGTCATTTATATAACTGGTATCAAATACAGACAAAAGAACCTTTAGTTCCTAGATATATTTCAACAGTTGATAGTGGTAATTTTGTTGGATATTTGTATGTAGTTAAATCCTTTTTAGAAGAGAAAGAAGAAAAATTTAATGAATTAATAGAGAAAGTAACAAAGCTAATCAATGATACAGACTTTTCATATTTGTACAGCCAAGAAGAGCAAATCTTTTCAATTGGATTTAATATAGAAGATAATAAATTAACGAACTCATATTATGATTTACTTGCATCTGAAGCAAGACAAGCAAGTCTAGTTGCAATTGCAAAAAAAGATGTACCAGCTAAACATTGGAGTTATTTAAGTAGGACCTTGACTAAATTAGGAAGATATAAAGGGTTGATTTCATGGGCTGGTACTGCATTTGAATATTTGATGCCTAATATAAATATTCCAAGTTATGAAGGAAGTCTATTAGATGAATCTTGTAAATTTATGATTAAAAGTCAGATGGAATATAGTAAACAATTAAATATAGCCTGGGGAATATCAGAAGCGGCATTTAACTTAAAAGATTTAAAATCAAATTATCAATATAAGGCATTTGGAATACCATGGCTTGGGCTAAAAAGAGGGCTTGCAGATGAAATGGTTGTATCTAGTTATGGTGGTATTTTGGCAATAAATGAAGTGCCAAAAGAAGAAGTTGAGAATTTAAAAAGATTAGAACAAGAAGGAATGTATGGGAAATTTGGATTTTATGAATCAATAGATTATACACCAGAAAGAGTAGAAAGAGGAGAAATATCAAGTGTAGTAAAAACATATATGGCACATCATCAAGGATTAATTTTGCTATCAATTAATAATTTATTTAATAATAATGTTTTGCAAAAAAGATTTATGCAAAATCCTGAAATCGATGCAGTTAGTATTTTGTTACAAGAAACAATGCCAGAGACTTTTGTAACAACAAAAGAGAAAAAGGAAAAAGTAGAAAAATTAAAATACAAAGATTATGAAGATTATATCCAAACAACATATCAAAAAATAGAAGAAAGATTGGATATTGGAAATGTAATCTCAAATGAAGATTATATTGTTGCAATGAATCAAAAAGGTCAAGGTGTAAGTAGATATAGGGGAATTGATATAAATAGATTTAAACCTACAAAAGATTATGCACAAGGAATATTTTTTGCAGTTAAGAGTGTAAAAAGTAAAACATTAATAAGTTCAAATTATGGATTTAATGATGGACAATATCAAATAAGTTTTATGCCAGATAAAGATGAGCAGGAAATAAAAAATAATAATTTGAAAGTGAAAATAAATACAACGGTAAGTTCTAATGAACCAGTAGAAATTAGAAGATTAATAATAGAAAATCAAGGAAATGAAGATGATATAGTAGAAGTTACTTCATATTTCGAACCAGTGCTATCAAAGAAAGAACAAGATTATGCACATCCAGTGTTCAATAATTTGTTTTTAACTACAAAATATGATGAAAAAACAAATAGTTTAGTAACAACAAGAAAAGTAAGGGAAAAGAATCAACCTAAAATTACTGTTGCAACAACTTTATCCACAAATAGTGAAACAATTGGGGATTTTGAGTATGAATTAGAAGCGGAAAAGTTTACAGGTAGAGGAAATTTAGAAATTCCAAACATGATTAAAAATTCAATACCTTTTTCTAAAAAAATAGGATTAGTTACAGAACCAATTATTGCAGAAAAGAGGACAATTAAAGTAAAAGCACAGGAAAAAGTGATTGTAGATTTTATTTTATCAGTAGGAGAAGATGAAAAACAAGTATTAAATCATTTAGAAAAATATAAATCAGCAGAAAATGTGAAAAAAGAATTTGAATTATCAAAGGCAAGAGTGGAGGCTGAAAGTAGATATCTAAGAATAAAAGGAAGCGAAATAGAGATTTATCAAAAAATGCTTTCATATATAATTTTCACAAATCCGCTAAGCAGTCAAAGAAAAGAAAAAACAAATCCTCAAATAGTATTTAAACAAAGTGATTTATGGAAGTATGGAATATCAGGTGATGTACCAATTATTCTTGTAAAAATGAAAAACGTAAACGACAAATATGTCATAAAAGAAGTGCTAAAAGCATATGAATTCTTTAGAACGAAAAATGTTGAGGTTGAAATTGTAATATTAGATGAAGAAAAACATAGTTATGAAAACTATGTAAGAGAAGAAATTGAAGGTGCAATTTTAAATTCACATATGGCATATTTGAAAAATCAAAAAGGTGGAATTTTTATATTAACAAAGGGAGAAATTGATAAAAAAGATATTCAGTTATTAGATTTTATAGCAGATATAGTTATAAATAGTGATAAAGGTGGATTAAAAAATAATATAAAAGATATGGAAGAAAGATTTTTAGATAGTAGAAAAGAAATTGAAGAAGAAAGTCAATTGCCACAAATTATAGATGAAACAGAAGATATAGATTTATTGGAAAATAGGGAAGATTTGAAATACTACAATGAATATGGTGCTTTTTCTCCAGATGGAAAAGAATATATCATAAAATTAAACAAAGATAATAGATTGCCAACAGTTTGGAGTCATATTTTAGCAAATGAAAAATTTGGAACAGTAATAACAGAAAATATGGGTGGATATAGCTGGTATAAAAATAGTAGATTAAATAGAGTATCAACTTGGGAGAATAATCCAAATTATGATATTCCTTCAGAAGTTATCTATTTAAAGGATTTAGAAAATTCTAGAAAATGGTCTTTAGGTCTAAATCCAATGCCAGATAATAAAAACTATAATGTAGTTTATGGTTTTGGATATGCAAAATATATTCATAAAAGTGATGGACTAGAGCAAGAGTTAGAAGTATTTGTTCCAAATGAAGATGCTTGCAAAATTCAAATGTTGACTTTGAAAAATACAACACCAAATAGAAAAAAATTAAAATTGTATTATTATATGAAACCAACAATTGGTGAAGATGACTTGAAAACAGAAGGATATATTGATTTACAATTTGATAAAAATAATAATGTACTATATGCAAGAAATAGATATGCGGAAGAATCATTGTACATGATAAATTATGTATCAAGCAGTGAGAAAATAAATTCATATACAGGTGATAAAAAATTTTTCTTAGGAAAGGGCGGATTAGATAATCCACAGGGATTAAATAAAGTTAATCTAAATAGAGAAAATTCTATTGGAAAGCAGGCATGTATTGCATATGAAGTAGAAGTTGAATTAGAAAGTTATAGCACAAAGGAAATTTCATTTGTTCTAGGCTCAGACGAAAAATTAATAGATTGTAAAAATACAGCATATAAATATCAAAAAATTGCAAATTGTAAGCAGGAATTAACAGATGTAAAAAATCAATGGAAAGAAAGATTAAATAGGTTGCAAGTTTATACACCACTAGAATCAACAAATATATTATTAAATGGATGGCTGGTTTATCAAACAATTACAAGTAGATTGTTAGGTAGAAGTGGATATTATCAATCAGGAGGAGCTTTTGGCTTTAGAGACCAACTTCAAGATACTTTAGCTTTAAAATATATAAATCCAGAATATTTGAAAAATCAAATAATAAAACACAGCAAACATCAATTTATAGAAGGAGATGTAGAACATTGGTGGCATGATGAAACAGGTAGAGGGATAAGAACAAGATTTTCAGATGATTTGCTATGGTTGCCATATTTAGTGTTAGAATATATCAAATTTACTGGTGATGAGAGCATTTTAGAAATAGAAACACCATATATTGAAGGAAAAGAACTAGAAGAAGGTCAAGATGAAAGGTATGATAAATACCCAGAGAGCAAAGAAAAAGGAACGATTTATGAGCATTGTATAAAAGCTATTGAAAAAAGTTTCAATTTCGGAGAAAATGGATTGCCTAAGATTGGCTCTGGAGATTGGAATGATGGATTTAATACAGTTGGAAATAAAGGTAAAGGCGAAAGTGTGTGGCTTGGATTTTTCTTATATACTATTTTAGATGGATTTATTGAAATAGTGAAAGAAAAAGAAGAGAAAGAAGGCAAAGAAGAAATTGAAAATGCTGAAAAGAACATTGAAGAAGGTACTGAAAAAATTGTTGAAATTAAATCAGAAAAATACGAGAGAATAAAGAATGAATTAAGAAGAGCATTAAATACAAATGGTTGGGACGGAAGATGGTATAAAAGGGCATTTATGGATGATGGAAATGTACTAGGAAGTATGGAAAATGAAGAATGTAGAATAGATAGCATTGCACAAAGTTGGAGTATCATTTCAAATGCGGGAGACAATGACAAAAAATATATATCAATGGAAAGTCTAGAAAATCATTTAGTAGATAAAGAAAATGGAATAATCAAACTATTAGACCCACCATTTGAAAAAAGCAAATTAGAGCCTGGATATATAAAATCATACTTGCCAGGAGTCAGAGAAAATGGAGGACAATACACTCACAGTTCGTGTTGGGTAATAATAGCTGAAAGTATGTTAGGCTTTGGAGATAAGGCTCTAGAATGGTATAGAATGATAAACCCAATAGAACATTCAAGAACAAAAGATGCATGTAACAAATATAAAGTAGAGCCATATGTAATTCCAGCAGATATATATGGAGCAAACAACTTAGCAGGAAGAGGTGGCTGGACTTGGTATACAGGTTCATCAAGTTGGTATTATAAAGCTGGAATAGAATATATATTGGGATTAAAAGTTGAAAATGGATATTTATCAATATTGCCATGTATACCAAAAAATTGGAAAGAATACCAAATGCAATACAAATGGCAAAATAGTATTTATAAAATAACTGTTAAAAATCCTGATGGTAAAAATACTTTTGAGAAAGGTACAAGCAAAGTTACTTTAAATGGGAATGAGGTTGAAAATCATATCAAACTAGATGGAAGTAGAAATGAATATGAGATTGAAGTGAGAATTTAGGGATTTAGGGGACGGTCCTAAAAATCCCTATTCGTAAAAATTTTTAAATGTGTATCCTTGTTGCTTTAAGTAATCAATTGAATCTTTTAAAACTAAATCTGTTTGATTAACATCAGATGTATCATGCATTAAAATAACTAAAGTACCTTTATTTTTGGCAGATTGTTTTAAGTTGGTTAATAACTCTTGATTACTATACTTTTTTTCTGAATCTTTATTTAAGCAATTCCAATCAATATATGTATAATCAATATTAGAAAGAAGAGTAACATATTCTTCTTTCTTTGCTTTACAAACAGATGACATATATCCATTAGGAAAACGAAATATGTGAGAGCAATAATCATCAACTCCAATAGCTTTTCCAATTTCTATATCAGTAGATGTGATTTCATTTATAAAAGCATTTGCACTTGAATATAATTTACTATTATTATGACTATAACCATGATTTGCAATATAATGTCCTTCTTCATATGCTCGTTTTACTAATTCAGGATGTTCTTTTACATGTTTTCCAATAACAAAAAAACTAGCTTTAACATTTTCTTCATTTAATATATCAAGGATTTTACTTGTTGATTTTAAAGTAGGACCATCATCAAAAGTTAAATATGCAATTTTTTCTTTTTGATTAGTTAGATTTTGTATTTTGCTATAAAAATCATCTAGTTCATTGGTACTGGTTTGTATAGATACGTTGTTATTAAAATTTAGTAAAAGAAATATTATAGCAAATACTATAATAAAGAAAATTAAAGTGATAATGATATTTTTCCTTTTTATAATAATAAATTTCATGATACCTCCAGTATAGTAAAGTATATGAAGATAAAAAGGAAAAATGCACTTTTAAAGTGCATTAGCTTCTGATTGTGAAATATAGCCGTTTTCTACCATTTTTTCTAAGACATGTTCTTGTCTTTTTTTTGCTAAATCAGGATTTACAGTTGGAGCATAAGCTGATGGAGCATTAGGAACTCCAGCAAGCATTGAAGCTTCATCTAAATTTAAATCTTTTGGTTCTTTATTATAATATCCCATACTTGCATCATATATTCCATAGTATCCTTCTCCAAAATAACAAGTATTAACATATAATGCTAAGATTTCATTTTTACTATAATTCTTTTCAATATCATATGCAGCTAATATTTCTCCTAGTTTTCTTGATAATGTTTCCTCTTGTGAGAATACAACATTTTTTGCAACTTGTTGTGTTATAGTGCTACCACCTTCTTGTAATTCCCAGTTTGTAACATTAACCCATAATGCTCTTGCAATTCCGATTGGGTCAACAGCACCATGGTCGTAAAATCTATGGTCTTCAACTGCGATAACTGCATTTCTATAATCTTCTGATAAATTATCAAAGCTTGTGTAATGTTCATCACTTGTTACTTCTTCTATTCTAGTAAGTAATGGCTTTTCTTTTAAAGCTGAAGAATATGCGCTATATCCAAGTATAAACATTAGACCACAAGCAACTATTATTAAGATTAGTACTATTAGTAATATTTTTCTAAATATCTTCATAACAATCACCGTTTCTATTAGTTCGTTTGTATTAATTGTTTTTAGATATTATATACTAAAATAATGTGTTTTTAAAGTGAATTAATGGAAAATTAATAAAATAATTAGAAACAGCATATGTAATTATTTATATGATTTTAGATTTATAATTTTTCTATTTCTTCTTTAGTTAAATTAGTTATTTCGATTATAAAGTCAATGCCTAATCCTTTTTCTTTTAGTTTTTTGGCAATCTCCTTATTTTTTTGTTCAAGACCTTCGGCACGTCCTTGTTTTAATCCATCTATTTTTCCATCATTGTAATAACCTTCTTTTAAAGATTTTTCATCTCGAATTGCTTTTTCTCTTAATTCAGCTAAAATTCTTAATTCATCATTTGCACTTAGAGTGTTTAATTTTTCTTTTGCTCTTTTCATATTCTCATTTTTCTCCATATAACTTATCACCTCGTTACTTTCTGGATTTTCTAAAAAGCTTAACCATTCTAGTAATTTTTTATCTTTTCCATTAGCCCTTCTTTTTCTCATTTTTGGTAACTCAATTATATGTAATTCAAAATCATCTGTCAATACTTTTTTTCTCTCATTAACTTCAATTATTTTCCATTTACTATGAAAACCTAATCCGTCTAAATCTTTTATTTCAAAATCTGCTATTAATACACATATTGTCCTCTTTAAATCTTTATAATCATTTCCTTTTTGTATTTCTTCTGTGTATTTTTTTGCCCAATAGTATAATGTTCTTTTTTCTGAATTTTTATAGTCTATGATTTGCATTTCTATATTACAATATTCATTATTATTTATTTTTGCTAGAACATCTACTATTCCCATTTTATCTTTTAATGACCTTCTTCTTAATACTATATTTTGATTTAAATCAATTTCATTGATTTCTTCATCAAGTATTGTACTTAACAAATCTTTTGTAATTTCTTCACTTCCAACTTCTCCAAAAAGAATTTGAAAAACTACATCAAGTTTTGGAGATAAAATAGAATTTTTAGACTTTTTATCATTTGTAGATTTAATAATTTGATTTTCTTGCATAGGCAAGCCTCCTTTAAAAATATTTACAGTTAAATTTAGATATATTGAAATTTAAAATCGAAAAAAATAATAAGAAAATAAAAGATTTAAAATTAAGCAATATATGATATAGATTAAACTGTTACCATATTTTACCATAAATATTTATATAGTTCAATATAGATAAAAGAAAATTTACATAAAATTCACACGAAAAATAAAATATAATGTTGATATATTTTACAATTAAAAAAATTATGATAGAATGTAAATGTTAAAAGTGAAGATTATACAATGTAGGAGTTGATAAAATGATTAGAGGTAGAAGGCATAGCTCTAGAAGTCAGAGTAAAATGGTAAAACAATTGATAGGAATAATAATTGCAATTTGTTTAGGAATTGGTATATATTTTGGAGAAGATATACTTGGTACAACAAATGTAACTAATAATGCAGTAGAGAATAATACTGTTTCAACAAGTTCTACAAGTGAATTGGCTTATGTTGAGATAAATAATAATGTTCCATATTTTGAAGAAAGTGAGTACACAACTGAAAGTTTTGAGAAATATAGTGAATTAGATGAGTTAGGTAGATGTGGAGTGGCATATGCAAATATTTGCAAAGAGACGATGCCAGTTGATGGAGAAGAAAGAGAAAGTATTAGTAACGTAAAACCAACAGGTTGGGTTCAAGCAAAATATGATGGAGAGTATTTATATAATAGGTGTCATTTGATTGGATATCAATTATCAGCAGAAAATGCAAATGAAAAGAATTTGATTACTGGTACTAGATATTTTAATGTAGAAGGTATGTTACCATTTGAAAATAAGGTAGCTGAATACATTGAACAAAATCCAAATAATCATGTTTTATACAGAGTAACTCCAATATTTGAAGGAGATAATCTTTTAGCTAATGGAGTGGAAATAGAAGCTTATTCGGTTGAGGATAATGGACAAGGCATTAGTTTTAATGTTTTTGCATATAATGTGCAACCGGAAGTTACAATTAATTATGAAACAGGAGAGAGTTCTGAATTATAAGATAAGGTATAAAGATAAAAAGTTTGCGATAATATGTAAGAAAAAATAAAAAATAAAAAAATGAGAAAAAAATCTTGACTTAATTATTATGAATGTATACAATAAAGACATAATAATTAAGTCTATTTTTGTAAATAGAAAAAAGTACATTGAAAAGTTCATATTTTGTCTAAAATAATTAGTTTTGAATACTATTTACAGAAATGGGAATAATTATAGTAGCATACACAATAAAAGCAGATATTTCTTATATAAAATATTATTTTATTTTTGATAATAAACTTAATAAAAATTTAAAATTATATTAATCAACAAAAGAAGGAGGAAATTTTAGATGAACAAGAAAGGAGAAAAAGACAAAAATATGAGAAATAAAGGTATAACATTAATTGCATTAGTAATTACAATAATCGTATTGTTAATATTAGCAGCAGTATCAATAGCAACATTAACTGGGGAGAACGGAATATTAACAAGAGCACAAGATGCAAAAACTAATACTGAGATTGCAGAAGAGAAGGAAGCAATAGGAATTGCATATAATGGAGTGATGACAGATAATTTAGGAACAGGAGTAGAGGCGAAAGCATTAGAAAATGAATTAAGAAGTAATGGATATACTAATGCAACAGCAGTAGATAATGGAGATGGAACAATAACAGTAACATTTGAATCGGGAAGGTCATATACAGTTGATAGTAATGGGAATATATCAAACCCAACGGTATCAAATATAGTGGCAACGATGGAAGTTGTAGGAGTTGAAAAAACAGAAGAAGAAGTAATAAATGATATACCAGATGGATTTCATTATGTTGAAGGGACACATATAGATAGTGGATTAGTTATATCAAGTGTAGAAGGAGATGATTTAAATAATTCAGCAGAAGGAAATCAATTTGTGTGGGTGCCAGTAGATAAAGACCAGAAATTAAAAATAAGTGTAAAAACAGAAGAGAATATAGAAAGTATAAAATTAAAAACACCATATGGAGATGAGCAAGAGTTAGAAAAAACAGATTATCAAGAAATAAATCTGACAGGAAATGAAAATTATATAAATGGAGTATACAAATTAACAGTAATTGCTGGAGGAGAAACAAAAGAAATAGAATTAGATGTATATAGTTTATATGCAAAAAGAATATGGGAATTGGATCAGTTTACAGATGAAGTAGCAAAGGAATTAGGATATGAAAATGCAGAAGATTATTTTAATAATAGTATGTATGTTGAATCTGGAATGAGTCTAGAACAAGTAATAGATATGATACTAACATTATATAAGAGTTCACTTAAGGATATGGTAATTAAAACAGATTCAGTAAATGCTAATAGAGGATTTTATATAGGAAGATATGAGGCAAGTGAAGAGAATGAAAATGTAGTAAGTAAAAAGGATAGAACACCATGGAATAATATTCCACTAGAAGGAGAAGAAGGAGCATTATCAAAGGTAGAAGATATGTATCCAGAAATAAGTTCATTATTAACAGGAGCTGCATGGGATAGAACATTATGTTGGTTATATGAAACAGGAGAAAAAAGTATAGCAGAAATAGTAGGAAATAGTACAAGTTGGGGAAATTATTTAGATGATAATGATGGAAATAATGGAATAATAAATACAGGAACTGAAAGAACAATTGCAAATAATATATATGACCTAGCAGGAAATTTAAGGGAATGGACAACAGAGGCCGGCAATACTACTTATCGAGTTTACAGAGGTCGGCAATTACAACGATTCAGGCTCTAACTATCCAGCTTGCTATCGTAACTACCATAAGCCTTCTGTTGGCAGCAGCGGTATTGGTTTTCGCCCAGCTTTATTCTTGTAGTACTGACCACTGAAGAAAAAATTGAAAAAAGTAGTAATTGCAACTCGCAATATACGTTTTTATAAAACGTGGAGAGGCGAAACTAAGGAGGCTAAAGGCTTGCCTTAGGCCACCTTAGTTTCGCCAATAAATATAAGAGGTACCAATAAATATAAGAGGTACCTTTTTTTGTGCCTTGAAGGAGGTAAAGATGTCAAAATATTATGAAATAGTAAAGAAATTACAGTAAGCGGT
>CAWVDV010000070.1:0-4141 GCA_963928115.1 Bacillota bacterium
ATGTGGTTAATGCATTTTTACAAAATTGGATAGGAAATTGGGTAAAAAATAATTGGAAAACTTCAAGTAAAGAACCTGTTAAGAATCAAGAACTATGGAAAGAGCTATATGAATTAACAAAAACACATCAAGTAAAATTCATAAAAGTAAAAGGGCATAGTGATAATGAGTTTAATAATAGATGTGATGAGCTTGCTAGAAACGCAATAGAATAAATATTACATTTTTATTACATATTGCAAAAATATTGAAAAAAACGATATTTTTTCGTATAATAAAAGTGTATGATTATGAACAAAGGAGGACGCATATGATGGATACATTTGCAGATTACATATTAGAAGAGGAAGATTTAGCATCAAAAATGGAAATAGTGTATTATTTATCAAAAAAGACAAATATATTTTTTGATAAATCAGTAGTATTTAAAACAGAACTAGTAAGAATGTTTTTAAACTATTCAAAAATTCAAGTAGATTCAAGCCTTTTATTAACTGCATCACTATTATGCAACTGTAAAAAAGTAGACAATGCACAAGACTTAGAGAAAATTCATTCATATGCAAAAGAAGGAGCAAATTATTTAAGAGGGCTTGGTTTTGGAAAACGTTTTTGTAAGATATGTGAAGAGATTAATAGATATAGTAATAGCAATCCACGTGAGCGAGAAAGTGATATATTAGAACTTGTAGACCAATTTGGAGGAATGCTTTTAGATAGACCAGAAAGAATAGGTTTTCAGCCAGACGAGGCATTAGTTTTATTACAACATAGAAATTTAAAAGACGAGTACAATAGATATTTAGGAACTTTTATAGAATTTGTTAATTACTTAGAACAAATACATATTAGTGAATCAGTTAATATGACAGCCTTGAGAAGGCTAGTTAAAATATACAATGAAACAGAAGAATTAACAAAATTTATACAAAAAGTAGTATATGAATATCAACCTAAAATAGATGGATTAATGCAAGAAAAAAGTAGAGAATTGGCAGATGAAATGTTTGAAGAACATCATATTTCAAATAATAGACCATTATTTAGTGAAGAAACAACAAAGAAAATATTGTCACATATGAATGAAAAAACAGCAGCAGCACAAAATACAAGTGCTAGTAATTAGAAAATAAACTACTATTGAATGGAGAAAAATTTGGAGGAATAAAAATGTACGAAATATTTGCAGATTTACATATACACATAGGAAGAAGTGAAAGTGGAAAACCAATCAAAATAACGGCTGCGAGGTCTCTAAATTTTGCAAATATAGCAAAAGAATGTGTAGAAAGAAAAGGAATAAATGTATGTGGAATAATTGATTGTGCATCACCATATGTTATTGAAGATATAGAGAACTTCTTAAAAACAGGAGAAGCATATGAGTTAGAAGATGGAGGAATAATATATAAAGATAAAGTTTGTATATTATTAGGAAGTGAAGTAGAAACCTCTGAAAAAGGAAGAAATGGAAAATGTGGTAGTGCTCATAATATCTGTTTTTTCCCGCACTTAAAAGATATAAAAGGCTTTTCACAAGAAATGAGCCATCACATAAAAAATATTACTTTAAGTACACAAAGGTCTAATGTATCTGGATATGAATTGATAGATATAGTAGAAAAATATAATGGAATATTAATACCAGCACATATATTTACACCACATAAAAGCTACTATGGAAATTGTACAGATAGATTAGAAAATATTTTCAGAGAAAAATTCGATAAAATATTTGCGGTTGAGCTTGGTTTAAGTTCAGATACATATTTAGCAGATATGATTTCAGAATTAGAAAATAAAACATTTGTCACAAATTCGGATGCTCATTCTTTACCAAAGATTGCAAGAGAATATAATAAAATGTTGGTAGAAGATATATCATTTAAAGAGATTGTAAAAGCATTGAAAAATGAAGATGGAAGAAAAGTATTAGTAAATTATGGTTTAGACCCTAAATTAGGAAAATACCATAGAACATATTGTGATGACTGTCAAAAATCAATTGAAACAAAAGAACCAGTTGAAGTTTGCCCAATGTGTGGAGGAAAAAATGTTACATTTGGAGTTTTTGACAGAATAGAATTAATAAAAGATAAAGAAGAAAGTAAAAGTCCAAAAAACAGACCACCATATCAATATCAAATACCATTAGGTTTTATTCCTGGAGTTGGTGGAAAAACAATAGAAAAATTACTAGATACATTTGAAACAGAAATGAACATATTGCACAAATTGTCAAAAGATGATATTGAAGCAGTGGTTGGAGAAAAAATTGCGAACAACATAGTAAATGCAAGAGAAGGAAATTGTGAAGTCCACAGTGGTGGTGGCGGAAATTACGGAGTGGTCAGTTTGGGGACAAAAAAATAGTTCTAAAAAATCTCTTTATAGAATACACATTATGTATAAACTATAAGGAGATTTTTTATGAAAAAGAACAAACGAAGATTGATTTTACAAACGATAAAGGAACATGTTGTGAATAACAAAAAAGAATATGTAATAGTAAGCATTTTATTTGTAATAGGTATATTTCTAGGAGTATTTTTTATAAATAATGTAGGTCAAGAACCAAAGACATTAATAACAGAATATTTGAATCAATTTATAGAAAAATTAAAAAGTACAGAAGACTTGAATTTAGTAGAATTGTTAAAAACAAGTATCGGACAAAATATTATATTAGCGATAAGTTTATGGTTTTTTGGAACGACTATAATAGGAATTCCAGTAGTATTTGGAATAGTAGCATATAGAGGCTTTTGTTTAGGTTATACAATAGCTGCATGTATTAGTATTATGGGAATTTCCAAAGGTATAATCTTTGTACTTATCCTATTGTTACTGCAGAATTTATTAGTAATTCCAGCAATACTTGCATTATCTGTTAGCGGCATAAAATTATACAAATCAATTATGAAAGACAAAACAAAAGAAAATGTTAAGCTCGAAATGTTAAGACATACAGTGTTTTCTTTAATAATGCTGATGGTTTTAATTGTTTCATCAGTATTAGAAATTTTTGTTTCTACTAATATTTTAAAGCTATGTATAAAATATTTTTAACAAAAAAACAAAAAAATATAAAAAAATCAAAAAAACTATTTACAATTTTTAAATAGTTTGATATAACATATATAGCTTATGTAAATGGATTATTTTAAAGGAATAGAGGTAGATAGGAAAATGGAAAGACAATTAAAATACTTTTTTGATTTTTTAGAGAATGAAAAGAAATTATCAGACAACACATTACAATCATACAAGAGAGATTTAAAACAATTTAAAAGATATTTGGAATCTTATGGACTTCGTTTTGATAGAGTAAAGAAAGAAGATATAGAAGAATATGTAAAAGAAATGTCAGAACAAGAACATAAAAAACCAGCAAGTATATCTAGAAGTATTGCTTCTTTAAGATCTTTTTATCAATTTGTAGCTAAGAAAAAGAAAATAAAAGAAGATCCAACAAAAGATGTAAAAGCACCAAAAGTTGAAAAAAGAGTTCCAAGTGTACTAACAGCAGAGGAAGTAGAACTTTTATTAGAACAACCTAAAGATATAGACTTAAAAGGTATTAGAGATAAGGCTATGCTTGAATTTGCATATGCTACAGGAATGAGAGTAACAGAGATAATTTCATTAAATATAGATGATGTGAATTTAGAAGAAGGATATGTTACTTGTAAATCAGGAAACAAACAACGTAACATTCCATTAGGAAAGATGTCATTAAAAGCATTGAAAGAATATATAGAAGATGCTAGAGACATATTAATTAAAAGCGAAAGTGAACAAGCATTATTTGTTAATATAAATGGTGGAAGATTAACAAGACAAGGATTTTGGAAAATTATTAAATATTATAAAGAACAAGCTCATATTTCAAAAGATATTACACCACACGTATTAAGACATTCTTTTGCAACTCATCTTTTACAAAATGGAGCTGATATAAAAGCAATTCAAGCTATGCTTGGACATTCAGATATATCATCAACACAAGTATATATGCAATTTCAAGATGAAGGATTAAAAGATATATATCGTAAAGCACATCCAAGAGCTTAATAAATTTGATTAATTCTAAATAATATTTAAGTAAAAAAGAAAAGGGTAGATTTAATTCAGAAAGAAT
>CAWVDV010000071.1:0-5175 GCA_963928115.1 Bacillota bacterium
AAAGAAAAACAAAAGCATGTTACTTATATTCTAATGCAAATCTAACAGGTACAAGATATTCTTATAAAGCAAATACAACGGTAACTATTTTATCTAATATTTCTTCTAGTGTAGACAGAATAAGAGTAAATGTGACTGGAAGATATGCTTATATAAATACTTCAAATTATCAAAGTTCTTATGGCAGTTCACAAGGACAAGTTAAAAGATTAAAGAGTTATACAATAATGTATAGTAATGCAAATTTGACAGGTACAAAATATCATTATTTAGCTAATACCAGTGTGCAAATATTAGACAACGTTTCTAGTACTGTAGATAGAGTAAAAGTAATTCAAACTGGAAGATATGCCTATGTAAGAAATAATAGTTATAGATAAAAATACAAAAGCTAGATTAGATTAATTTCTAGTCTAGCTATTTTTTTAATTGTTTTTAAATCTATATATATAAAGTGGTGTTAATTAAAAATAAAAATATCTAAAAATGTAAAATAAAAGTTTATTTTATTATTTATATTTAAAATAATTTAAAATATAATATATTTTAATAAGATGGATATAATAAATACAAAACGAAAATATGTTTGCAAAACATTGACATTTTGACATAAATATAATATAATGTTACAACAATATTAAGATAGTATTACATTTCTATTAAAAATATTGACAAAAATTTAAAGTATTATAATATTAGTATAGGGGGAATCTATATGGAGAAAATTATGGGGTTCAATACTGAGCCATCAGAAGCAATCCTATTAGCCTTATACATTAGAAAAAAATATTTAGAATACAAAAGTAACATAAACGGAAGAGAAATATCGCCTATAAAATTACAAAAATCACTATATTTTCTTTTTGCATATTGGGGACAATTCATAAGAAAAAATAAAGAAAATAAAGATAGTGTTGAGGTTGATTATTCAAATTATAATGAATATTTATTTGACGATAAAATAGAAGCGTGGACTTATGGCCCTGTAATACCAGAGGTATTTACTTATGAAAAACAAGGACTATTGAAAAGTAAACAATTAGAAAAAGACATAGAAGGATACTTAGATGATGACTTAGTAAAAAAAGAGTTTATTGATAATTTATTAGAGCAGTTATTTGATATTGACGATTTTGGATTAGTAAATATTTCTCATCAAGATGAGTGTTGGAAAAGAAATTATGTTGAAACTGATGAAAGGCATAATAGAGAAATTCCAAAAGAGGAAATAATAAATGAATATTCTGCGAAGTAGATTAAATGAAATTGAAGAAAGAAACAAGGAAAATCAATTTAAACACTCAATAAATAAGATACTTAGAAAAGGAAGTAGAATAATTGATACAACTTCATTTCATTTTGAAAAGTTCGAATTTAATGGAAATCTTCACTCTAGTCATATTGAAGAAGAAAAATTTACTAATTATATAAGAAGTTATGGAGAAAACACATATTATAAAATATTAAGTGAATTATTTGATAAGTTATATTATGATAATTACAGTTTTTTTGATGAATTTCAACTAGAAGAAAATAATTATAGTGACGTTTCTCCAGAAACAAAAAGATTAAAAAGAATAATAATGCAAGTTAATAATATTAAAGATGAAAAAAATCTTCCTGTAATAAATGAAATGATTCCAGTACAATATTTAAAAAATAAACAAAAAAGATATAAGGGAATAAGATTATTTGTTAATGTAAGAGAAAATGGATATATTGATTTATATTTAATTGATTTATATCATTTAGGAATAAACGCATATAATGTAACTACAGGAAAATATGAGTTAGAAAGAAACTATAAAAGTAATAAGGACTGCAAAAAATGTATTTCAAAAATTTCTGATAAATATGTGAATGAAAAGAACAAAGTATAGTTTTTATAGTAAAACTTTAAAATGTCCACATTTTGTCCACAAAAGACAAAATATAATAAAATTTATTAAAATATCATGAAATATAATATAATTAGAATAATCTATTAAATGCTTGATATTACTAATGTTGCAGGATACAATAAGTTATAGCAAAATACAGGAAAATCAAATGATTTTGTATGGGTAACAACCCAATGGTTGGAGCATCAGTTGCAGTAGCAGTTGCAGTAGAAGAAGCAATGAAATAATATAGTATAAAATAAAAAGATGGAATTTTGAACGAGATAAGTTTGAATTTCATCTCTTTTATTTTATAGGAAGGATAGCAGGGCATTAGTACTTGATTTATTATAAAAACCATAATATAATATTATGGAAATAAAATTAAGGAGGATTTGACTATGGAAACAAATGTATCAAGTCAAGCTAGCACAGAAAATAAATGTGCTAAAAGCAAAGTAGTTGCCGTTATTGGACGGTGGATGCCAATACATGAGGGACATAAACGCTTCTTAATAAAATTGGCAAAAGACAGCAGTTTTGACAAAGTTATTGTCATGATTGGCTCATGTTACGAAGGAGGAGATCCAAGATATTGCATAACTGCTACAGAAAGAGAAAAGATGCTAAGAGCAATCTTTAAAAGAGAAAATATACCAGAAGAAAGATATGTCTTTGTACCAATTCCAGATGTTCCGACATTTGAAGAATGGATAAAGAATGTACTTGAAGTTTGTAAGCAATTTAATGTTACACATTTCTGTACAGGAAATAAAGAAGACATATTGGATGTTCTTGAGAACAAGGGTGAAAACTTTGGAATGGAGTTTATAAATCCAGAAAAAGATACAGATTTTCCATATCATGCAACTGATATAAGAAACATGATTATAAATGGAGAATATGAAAAGTTAGAAGGATTAATTCCAGACGAAATAAAACCTATTCTATTCAGGTATACTTTCAAAGAAATTCTGGCAGCAAGCAAAAAGAGAGGAATTCACTTCATTGAAGGAAGGCAAACAGTTGATATGGTTTTACTTGTCAAAGACATATATGATGGAAAAATCTATGTTTTGTTGGGAAAAAGACCAAAAAACAAGAAAGATTTTCCAGGAGTTTTGGCACTTCCAGGTGGAGGGATAGAACTTTTTGAAACAGCAGTTAATGCGGCTATAAGAAAATTCTACGATGAAACAGGAATAGAAATTGAAATCGTAGATAACAGCTTGGAACCAGCAATTGTTCGATTTAAAGGATTAGAAAAGAATAATCTAGAACAAATGTATATGGTAGGAATCTATGGAACAGAAGATGAGAAACTAAATGGGACAAAAGGTGGTTCTTCACAATGTTTTGCAATTTTAGTAGAAGGCAATGTGGAAGAGTATAAAAAAATAATTAACCCACATAGAGGACTTACTGATGTGAAATTTTATGATATTGAGAAAATTTCCAAAAAGAAATTAGCTTATCAGCAGAAAGATATGCTAAAAAAAGCAATTAATATGTTAGAAGCATATCCTGACTTGCAGAAAGGGAACATGGCTTATTGGGAAAATATATAGAACCTATTAAGTCAAATGCAGCAATAGAAAAGGCACTTGAAATTATTCAAGAAAAAGAAAGGCAGGAAAAATAAATGCGGGTAAAGGATTTAAAAGAAGCTCTCAGTCAATATGAAAAAGTTTCAATTATAGGGCATGACAACACTGATGTGGATGCATTTTTGTCTGGAATTCTATTATCTAAATTATTAGAATTCTTAAAAATTAAAAATGAGTTCATCATCTTAGAAGAAGTGAAAGAAAATGAAACCTATAAGATTATTCAAGAGCTTTTTGGAATTAACATGAAAGAATATGTTAATGAAAAAGAAGATACATCTAGAAAGCTGTTTATAGAAGACCATTATGAAACAAGGCATTCAGGTGAAGTTGTTGCTTGTATCGATCATCATCCAAACGATGGAGAGAAAAAGTATCCTTTCTTATATTCAAGAATTGCTTGCTCTACATCATATATGGTGTATGAATTAATGCAAGAAGCAGGGTATAAAATATCTAATATCGAAGCAAAAATGATTATTGCTTCGATGATGATTGATACTGTTTCATTTAGAAGCGGAAAAACAGTTAAAAAAGAGGTGATAGAGGCTAAAAAGTTAGCAGAGCAATATGGAATTAATTATGAAGAATTAGAAAAATATTGCCTATGCTTAACGCCAATTGATGAATATTCTGTAAATGAAATTATAAACAACGGGCACAAGTACTACCAGTACAATGGTAATAAGGTTAAATCGTCTTACATTCAAATATATGGAAGGATAGATAGAGAAACCATAATAAGATGGATTTCTGCTATAAAGTATAGAATGAAACTTGAATCCATTAAAATGTGGGTATTCATTATATTTGAATGTAAAACAGAAAAAACTTATGAATATCGGATTACTAAAAATAAAGTTGAATTGATTGAAAGCAAAGGAATATTGTCAAGAGGAACTAATATTATGCCAAAAATTGAAAAGCTGTTTTCGTAAGAAAAAAGCCACTCTAAATTTAAGAGTGGCTTTAATAGTAGTTTTAGAAGCCTCCTTTTTAGGTTACCTTCAAAATACTGTATTTGGAATACTGATTATTTCTAATTATTTTGGAAAAGCTATATATCTTTTAGCTCTTTCAATAGCTATTATTGAATTTGCATCCCAAATTACTCCATCCTCAACCCAATCTAATACAGTATTTATCTTTTCCTTAAGAGGAATAAGATATTCGTCTGCATCTAATTTAGGCTCACGGATTTTTTCTACGTTTTGTGCCAAGAACAAGTGTGTTATACTTGTACAACAAGCAGGATCTCCTGTAAAAGCTCCTAAACTTATAAGAGAAGAGTTGGTTGAGCATCCGGTCTCTTCCAGTAGTTCTCTTTTAGCAGCTTCTTCGAAGTCTTCGCCAACTTCGACAATGCCTGCAGGAATTTCGATGCTCTCTAAATCATTTACTCCTGCTCTTGGCTGTTTTGTGAGATATATCTCACCATCGGCATTTGTTGCCACAATTGCAACAACATCTTTTTTTTGGAGTACTTCTCTGAAGATAACATTTCCCTTGGGTAATTCGATTTTTAAACGATTAACCTTCAGAAAACCTTCAGAAATTCTTTCGCTTTCAATGATGCTTAATTTTTTCATACTGCTACCTCCTAGAATAAAACTTTGTAGTTACACTTACAATTTTAACACTTTATGTTAATTCTGTCAAATTATTCTTAAAAATATGGAAGTTTTGTT
>CAWVDV010000072.1:0-10086 GCA_963928115.1 Bacillota bacterium
AAAAAATTGATGAAAATGATTCAAGGGTTGTACTACATTTACATCCAGTATTAGCACCATATAAAGTTGCAGTTCTACCATTATCAAAGAAATTATCAGAAAAAGCAAAAGAAGTATATGCAAAATTATCAAAGAAATTTATGTGTGACTATGATGAAGCAGGAAGTATAGGAAAAAGATATAGAAGAGAAGATGAAATAGGAACACCATATTGTGTGACAATTGACTTTGATACACTAGAAGATGATACAGTAACAATAAGAGATAGAGACACAATGGAACAAATAAGATTAAAAATCGATGAAGTAGCAAATTGGGTAGAAGAAAAATTAATATTTTAGTATTTATAAAGCTCTTAAATAAATTAAGAGCTTTTATCAATTCTATTTAACTTAAATTAAAATAGAAGTTAATTTTGCTTAGAAAATTTATTAAATTTACCAAATTAAACTGGTATGTTTCTTTTGATATATCAATTTAATTGGTATGATAATTAATATTCATTGATGATTATAAAGGAGAGAGAGCAAGGATGGCAGAGGAAAAGAATGAAATAATCAAGAAAGCAAGAGTAGAAATGAATTACTTAACAGGAGAAGAAGCAGAAAGAAGATTACAATGGTTAAGAGAAAAATGGGAAATGGATTACAACAGTGATATGGGACAAGCAAAGAGAGAAGGTTTGAAAGAAGGCAGGCAACAGGAAAAAATAGAAATAGTAAAAAAATTGTTAAAAACAGGTATGAAAGTTGAACAGATTGAGAGCATAGTAGGTCTAAAAAAAGATGAAATTAAGAAAATACAAGAAAATATTTAACCTATACTTAGTAAAAGTTTGCTAAAACACTTGAAAAATTCAAAAAAATATAGTAAAATAGGTATGTCAAAAATGACATGCCTTTTACTTAGCTTCAAGTAAAGCACCTAAACTTAAGCTCAGTTAAAGGAATAAAACAAAATTGGGAGGTGTAAAAATGACAAAGGAAAGAAAACAAGAAATTATAAGTACTTATAAAAGAGATGAAAACGATACTGGTTCACCAGAAGTTCAAATAGCTCTTTTAACAGAAAGAATCAACGAATTGACAGAACACTTAAAAATCCATAAAAAAGACAATCATTCAAGAAGAGGTCTTTTAAAAATGGTTGGTAAAAGAAGAAATCTATTAAATTACTTAGTAAAAAAAGATATTAATAGATACAGAGCAATAGTTGAAAAATTAGGATTAAGAAAATAATTTTTACAAAAGCCCCATGTTTATTAGACATGGGCTTTTGTAGGTATAAAATTAAAAAATAAGTTTAAAATAGGTAAAGTAGCTTGTATAATATATTAATACCAATATTAATACATTATAGAGGTTACAATCTATTTAAACTTATTAAAAAATAGGTGCAAAATAGAATAAGAGGATTTAAGGTCCGTCCCCAAATCCCTAAAAACAGGGATTTTAAGGACCGTCCCTAAATCCCGGTTAGAAAGGAAGTAATAAAATGTTTAAAAAATATGAAACAGAATTAGCAGGTAGAAAACTTGTAATAGAAACAGGAAAAATGGCAGGATTGGCCAATGGAAGCGTATTAGTACGTTATGGAGATACATGTGTATTAGTAAATGTAACAGCATCAAAAGAACCAAGAGAGGGAATTGATTTCTTCCCACTATCTGTAGATTTTGAAGAAAAACTATATGCAGTTGGAAAAATACCAGGAGGATTTCTAAAAAGAGAAGGAAAACCAAGTGACAAAGCAATATTAACATCAAGAGCAATAGATAGACCATTAAGACCACTATTTCCAAAAGATTTTAGAAATGACGTTGTAGTTGTTGGAACAGTTCTTTGTGTAGAACAAGACAATTCACCAGAAGTTGCAGCAATGATAGGTGCAGCAACAGCCCTAGCAATATCTGATATACCATTTAATGGACCAACAGCAGCAGTAAATGTTGGATTAGTTGATGGAAAAATAATTATAAACCCAACAGAAGAACAAAGAGAAAAATCAGATTTAACATTAACAGTTGCAGCAACAGAAAAGAAAATAACAATGATAGAAGCAGGAGCAAACGAAGTTCCTGATGATGTAATGTTAAAAGCAATTAAAGAAGCACATAAAGAAATAAAGAAAATTTGTAAATTCATAAAGAAAATCCAAAAAGAAATTGGAAAACCAAAATTTGAATATAAATCATTTGAAGTTGACCATGACGTATATGAATTTGTTGAGTCAAATTTCAAAGATGAAATGAAAGAGAAAGTTCAAGAAGCAGATAAAGAAACAAGAGATAATAATATCTCAGAATTAACAGAAAAAATTGAAAATGCTTATACAGAAAAATTTGGAGAAGAAGCATTTGAAGAACACAAACAAGACCTTGGAGAAGCAATCTACAAAGTTGAAAAGAAATGTGTAAGAGAATTAATATATAACGAACATAAAAGAGTAGATGGAAGAGGATTAGATGAAATAAGACCACTATCATGTGAAGTAGGATTATTACCTAGAACTCATGGAAGTGCATTATTTACAAGAGGACAAACTCAAGTATTATCAGTTGCAACTTTAGGAATGATAAGTGAAGAGCAAACTTTAGATGGAATCGACACAGAAGAATCTAAAAGATATATGCATCACTATAACTTCCCAAGTTACAGTGTAGGAGAAGCAAGACCATCTAGAGGACCTGGAAGAAGAGAAATTGGACATGGTGCATTAGCAGAAAAAGCACTAGTACCAGTATTACCATCAAAAGAAGAATTCCCATATGCAATAAGAGTTGTATCAGAAGTATTATCTTCAAATGGTTCAACATCACAAGCAAGTATATGTGGAAGCACATTAAGTTTGATGGATGCAGGTGTTCCAATAAAAAGACCAGTTGCAGGAATTTCAACAGGTTTAATAACAAATCCAGAAAATGATAAAGACTATGTAATGTTAGTAGATATCCAAGGATTAGAAGATTTCTTTGGAGACATGGATTTTAAAGTTGGAGGAACTGAAAAAGGTATTACAGCAATCCAAGTAGATATCAAATGTGATGGATTAACATATGACATTATAAAAGAAGCATTTGCTAAAACAAGAAAAGCAAGAGCACATATATTAGAAGATGTAATGCTTCCAGTAATAAGTGAACCAAGAAAAGATATATCTAAATATGCACCAAGAATAGTAAGTACAAAAATTGATGTAGACAAAATAAAAGATGTAATTGGAGCAGGAGGAAAAACAATCAACAAAATAATTGATGAAACAGGAGTAAAAATAGACATCGAAGAAGACGGACAAGTACTTATATATTCAACAGAAAAAGATAAAGCACAAAGAGCATTAGAAATGGTAGAAGACATAGTAAGAGAAGTTGAAGTTGGTGGAATTTACTATGGAGAAGTTGTTAGAATAATGAATTTTGGAGCATTTGTAGATTTAGGTTTTGGAGAAAAAGAAGGATTGTTACACATCTCTCAAATTTCTAAAGAAAGAATTAAAAATATAGAAGACGTACTTCATGTTGGAGATAAGATAACAGTAAAAGTAACTGAAATAGATGACCAAGGAAGAATTAACTTAACCATGAAAGGACTAAAACAAAATTAATAAAAGGGATTAGGAGGCGATGTCGCATGAGAAACGTCCCCAATGCGACACCGCCTCCTTAAGCCCTATCTCTATAACTAAAGAACGAGGAGAAATTTTATGCCAAAAAAACAGAAAACGTTAAAAAGTAGAATAGCGTATTTTACTACACTAATAATTCTACTTATATTATTATATTTTGCATATCAATATTATCAATCAAATAACTTTAATGATTTTGTAAGAAGTGAAACAAACTTATACACTTCAAATTTCAAAAGAGACAGTGAAATAAAATATAGTAATACAAGAAGTTATAAAATAGAATCACCAAACTATAATGATGCGATGTTTTATAAAACAGTACAAGTAGAAAAAAATACTCCATATAAAGTAACATGCATGGTAAAAACAAGTGATGTTGAAGCACAAGACATGCAATCTGGAGTAGGAGCACAAATTTCTATAGAAGGAGCAACAGAAAGGTCAGTTGCAATATCAGGAACACAAGATTGGCAAAAAATAGAATTAATTTTTAATAGTAAAAATAGAGAAGAAGTAAATATTGGATTTAGATTAGGAGGATATTTAGGACAAGCAAAAGGAGAAGCCTGGTTTTCAGATTTTACAATAGAAGAAGGAACTGCAAGTAAAAATGATAACAATTGGAAATTTGCTTGTTTCATATTTGAAACAACAGATGTAACAGTAAATGGACGAAGAATCCAGTTAAATGTAACACAAAGCGATATTAATGATATAAAAAACACATTAGGCAGATTTAAAAATTCATGTTCAGTTTTATCAGAAGGAAAGATGTCAGCAGATATAGATGTCTATCAAGTCGAAACACCATTAACAAAACTATCATATGACAATGAATTTGGGTATTATGTAGCACCAGAAGATGTAGAAGAACAAATAAAAAGCACAATAGCAGAAGGTGATTATGACCACATTTTTGTCGTAATAAGATTGCGGAGACGAAGAACATGAAAATGATATCCAAGTAAAAGACTGGATAGGATTAGGTTCTATGGATTATTATGGAATAGGATTTTCAAATATTAGATTACCAAATGATTCAAGAAGTTATATATATAAATACAATTCGAGAATAAATACATTCCCAGAAGAAGTATTTTTACATGAATTTTTACACTCATTAGAAAGAAATGCACAAGAATATGGTTATGAAAGACCAGAATTACACGACTATGAAAAATATGGATATGAAAATGAAAGATTAGAAGGACAAAAACAATGGTATACAGATTATATGAATAAAGAAATAAAAACAACAGAAGGAAATGTTGGTTTACCAGCAGAAATTTATACATTAAAACCAGCTAAAAATAGCGATTTCGACTATTCATATAAAATAGAAGATGTGTTTAAACAGCCAGAAAATATAATTGAAGAAATAATAGAAATTTTTGAAAATTTAAGAAGAAAACTCCAATTAATGTCCAATTAGGGATGTTTCTATTTGGACATTTTTGTTCAATCTGGGACACATCTATAAAAATAAATTAAATAAATAAAACGTGAAGTGAGATGAAAAAATGAAAGTAACAGAATTTGATTATGAATTACCAGAAGAACTAATAGCACAAACACCAATCAAAAAAAGAGACGAATCAAGATTAATGGTTTTAAACAGAAAAGAACAAACAATAGAACATAAAATATTTAAAGACATAATAGACTATTTAAAACCAGGAGATGTGCTAGTAAGAAACAATACAAAAGTAATACCAGCAAGACTATATGGAAAAAAAGAAACAGGAGCAAAAGTAGAATTTCTATTGCTAAATAACATAGAAGGAGACATCTGGGAGTCAATTGTAAGACCAGGGAATAAATTACATGTAGGAACAAAAGTCATTTTTGGAGATGGTATTTTAGAAGCAGAAATATTAGAGGTAATGCCAGGAGGAACAAGAAAAGTAGAATTTAAATATGAAGGAATATTTAATGAAATCTTAGATAAAATTGGACTAATGCCATTACCACCATATATACATGAAAGTTTAAAAGAAAAAGACAGATATCAAACAGTCTATGCAAAATATGATGGTTCAGCTGCAGCACCAACAGCAGGCTTGCACTTTACACCAGAATTATTAGAAAAAATCCAAGAAAAAGGTGTAGAAATTGCAAATGTAACATTACATGTAGGAATAGGAACATTTAGACCAGTTAAAGAAGATACAGTTGAAGCTCATAAAATGCATTCAGAACACTTCTATATTAAACAAGAAGATGTTGATAAAATAAATAAAGCAAAACAAGAAGGAAGAAGAGTAATAGCAGTAGGAACAACATCATGTAGAGTATTAGAATCAATTGCAGATGAAAATACAGGAATGGTAAAACCAATTGAAGATGACACAGAAATCTTTATTTATCCAGGTTACAAATTTAAATGTATAGATGGATTAATAACAAATTTCCATTTGCCACAATCAACACTTTTGATGCTAGTATCAGCATTGGCAGGTAAAGAGTATATAATGAAAGCATATAAAGAAGCAGTAAAAGAAAAGTATAGATTTTTTAGTTTTGGAGACGCAATGTTCATAATGTAAAAGTGGCGTCCCTTTTATGACCAAAAATGGTCAGTCCGAACCTGTCCCCAAACTGACCAAAAGGAGGAATTAAATGAAACCAGCAGTAACATACGAATTATTACATGAGTGTAAACAAACAGGAGCAAGAAGAGGAATAGTACACACACCACATGGAGACATACAAACACCAGTATTTATGCCAGTTGGAACACAAGCAACAGTAAAATCAATGACACCAGAAGAACTAAAAGAAATGGTAGGAGCACAAATAATATTATCAAATACATATCATTTATATCTAAGACCAGGAAACAAAATCGTAAAAGAAGCAGGAGGACTTCATAAATTCATGAATTGGGATAGACCAATTTTAACTGATTGTGGAGGCTTTCAAGTATTTAGTTTAAGTGATTTAAGAACTATAAGTGAAGATGGTGTTGAATTTAAATCACATTTAGATGGAAGTAAACATTTCTTTTCACCTGAATCAGTAATGGAAATAGAAGAAGATTTAGGTGCAGATATAATAATGTCATTTGATGAATGTTGTCCATATCCATCAACTTATGAATATACTAAAAATTCAATGGAAAGAACAACAAGATGGGCAAAAAGATGTAAAGCCGCACATAAAACAGTAGATAAACAAGCTCTATTTGGGATAATCCAAGGAGGATTTTATAAAGACCTAAGAGAACAAAGTGCAAAAGATTTAATAGAACTTGATTTACCAGGATATGCAATAGGTGGAATAAGTGTTGGTGAGCCAAAAGAAGAATTCTTAGACATTTTAAGATATACAGCACCATTAATGCCAAAAGATAAGCCAAGATATTTGATGGGAGTAGGAACACCAGACTACTTAATAGAGGCAGCAATTGCAGGAATTGACATGTGTGATTGTGTATTACCAACTAGAATTGCAAGAAATGGAACTGCAATGACCTGGAATGGAAAAGTTGTAGTTAGAAATGCAACATATGAAAGAGACTGGACACCACTAGACCCAGAATGTGATTGTTATACATGTAAAAATTATACAAGAGCATATATAAGACATTTAATAAAAGCAAATGAAATACTAGGAGTAAGATTATTATCAATTCATAACCTTAGGTTCTTGACTAAATTAATGGAAAGGGTTAAAATAGAAATAGAGCATGATAATTTAGGAACATTTAAAGAAGAATTTTACAAAAAGTATGGATACACCAAGTAAAAAAATAAATAAAGGTGGGATACAAATGAATCTAATCGAAGAAAGCTTCCAAACCAAGGAAGAAAAAAAGAAAAAAATGGCTACAAAAATCATATTAGGAGCAATAATAGTAGTAGTCTTAGTCATAGTTGGAATTGTATCATATTTGTTATATGTACAAAGTACAATTTTAAGAGTAACACTTGATGGACAACAAAATGAACAATTAAAACAATTATTAGTATTTGAAGATGATGGGACAATCTATGTACCAATAAAAGAAGTAGCAAGCTATTTGGGCTATGAAAGCTTTAATGGAGATTATACTGACAAATCTGAAACACAAAGTAAATGCTATGTACAATCTGAAAATGAAGTAGCAAACTTTACATTAGGTTCAAATACTATATATAAATTGGACTTAACACAAAATAATGGCGATTATGAATATGTACATATCAAAAATCCAGTAAAAGCAATTAATGGAGTTTTATATACAACCACAGAAGGTATACAAGAAGCATTTAATGTAAGCTTTAATTATGACCAAGAAGCAAATAGAATAACAATATATACATTGCCATATTTAGTACAATTTTACACACCATATGCATTAGATTATGGATATGCAGAGATAAGTGAAGTATTTGCAAATCAAAAAGCAATATTAGATGGTATGTTAGTAGTATCAAATGATAGAGCAATGGGAGTTATTGATACAGATGGAAAAAGTCTATTAGAAGCAAAATATGACAATATTACTTATTTACCAAGTGTAGGAGACTTTTTAGTACAAACTGATAGACAAGTAGGAGTTTTATCAAAAACTGGACAAACAAAAGTTGATATAATCTATAATAGCATTACATTAATGGATAGTGATGCAGGATTATATGTTGCAAACAGAGACAACAGATATGGTGTTATAGATACAAATGGAGTTATAAAAATATATATTGAAAATGACCAAATAGGAATTGATACATCTAGATTCACACAAAACAATATAAAGAGCAAATATTTATTAGCAGATAATCTAATACCAGTAAAAAAAGGAAATTATTGGGGATTATTTGATACAAATGGAAATCAAGTAGTAGATTTTGAATATGATAGCTTTGGATATATAGCTTCAAATAGTAGAGATGCATATAGCTTGCTAGTTATTCCGGATTATAATGTAATAGTAGCTGGTAGAGACGATAAATATACATTACTAAATTCTTCTGGAGAAATGTTATTCGGATTAGTTGCAGATGATATATATATGACAATTAGTGGAGGAGAAAAACATTATTATATTAGTGTAAATGACAATATAATAGATGCAGAAGAATATCTAGAATCAAGAGGAATAAGAAATCAAAACAGTAGCTCAAGTTCAAATACTTCAAGTAACTCAAATACAACAAACTCAAACAATACATCTAATTCAGCACAAAACAACAATAGCGGAACAAATAATGAACAAGATGTAGAAGAAAATAATCAAGAACAAGGAAATGAAGAACAACTTAATGCAGAACAACTAGTAGAAGGACAAGAAATGCAATAATTTTATAGTAAAAGTAGAAATAAAAAATAGCAGGTTAAGTATAGTTAAAGTACTTAATCTGTTTTTTTAGTTATAGGAAATCGCAGTTATTATAACTTTAAAAACATTTTTGACCACCCATTCCAATAGAAAAAATTTCAAAAATGTTGTATAAATATAAATAGTGCATAAAAGCAAATTTGAATAGAAAAATCAAAAACAAAACAGAAAGGAAATTATGAAAAACATAGAAATAATAAGTTCTGGAAGTTATTTACCAAAATTAGAAATAAATAACCAACAATTAGAAGAAAAATTAAAATTAGAAGAAGGATACATTGAAAAAAGAACAGGGATAGAAAAAAGATATTATGCTAAAGAAGAAACAATAGAAGAAATGGCAAAAAAAGCAGTACAAAATTTACTAGAAAAAAATCAATTAAAAAACATAATACAACAAATAGGATTAATAATAGTAGCAACAACAACACCAAACGATTTAATGCCGGGAATAGCAAATAAAATCCAAAAAGAACTACAAATTGAAAATGCCATCTGTTTAGACATATTAGCAGGATGTAGTGGATATATAAATGCCTTAGATATAGCTAGAATGTATTTAGCAACAGAAAAAGTACAAAAAGCATTAGTAATAGGTGTGGATAAATTATCTGAATATACAGAAGAACAGGATGTGGGAACATCAATAATTCTATCAGATGGAGCAGGGGCACTACTTTTATCAACAACATCTAAAGAAAAAAATTATATGTCAAATATAAAAGCTGAAATAGACGAAAATGAAATACTAACATGTAAAGTAAATGAAAAAATAAAGATGAATGGAAAAGAAATATATAAATATGCAGTAACAAATACAGTAAAAAATATCAATGAATTGCTAGACAAATCAAATGAAAAATTAGAAAATATAAAATATATTGTACCACATCAATCAAACACAAAAATAATGAAATCAATGATGTCAAGACTAAAGATTGATGAAAGCAAAATGTATATGAATATAAAAGATACTGGAAATACATTTTGTGCAAGCATACCAATAGCATTAAATGAAATGATTGAAAAGAATTTATTACATGAAGGAGACAAAATCATTTTAATTGGTTATGGTGGAGGACTTAATACAGGAAGTATTTTACTAGAAATTTAATGTCAGGGTGTCGGGGGGGGGGGGG
>CAWVDV010000073.1:0-5154 GCA_963928115.1 Bacillota bacterium
CCCTTTTTATATTATCAATGTACAAAAAAATTAAAATTTTTTCAAAAATTATCTTGACATTTTACCAGATGTCTTTACTTTGTTATACAAAATACTGCATATAATGGAACTGATTTTATATTATTTGCTAATCCAAAATTATTTGCTGATATTCTAATCGCTAAATCTATTTTATTATTTTGCATAAAATAATTTAAACTTTTAGATTTTTTATTTTCGTTTGCTTTTACTTCTACTGGAATAATTCCTTGTGCTGTATCTATTAGAAAGTCAATTTCTGCTACTTGATTTTTTGCCCAATAATATAAACTATATCCATTTGCATGTAATTCATTTGCTACGTAATTTTCTGTAATAACTCCTTTATATTGAAAATTCTCATTTAACAATATTTTGTTTCTTGGTATTTCTAGTAATTCTGTCAAAATTCCTGTATCACTTAAATATAATTTAAATTTATCTTCTTCTATAAATCCTTTTAAAGGTGTTTCAAATTTATTAACAAAATAACATGGAATAACTAATTGACTTGATATAAGCCAATCTAAACTTGTTTCGTAATCTCTTCTTCTTGCATATGGTTCTATTTTTGCAAATTGAAATTTTTTATTTTCTTTTGCAAGTTGACTTGGTATATTTTTATATACTTTCTCAATTTTTATGGTTTCATAATAGTTTAATGTATATTTTTTCATATCTGCCAAATATGCATCAATAATGGATTTTAATATATTATTATCAAATTTTAAAATTTCTAACTTATTTTTTATTATATCGTTTATAGCCATTGGCATTCCACCTGTTGAAATAAATAACCTATAATAATTTAGTAGTTTTTCATGGATAGGATTGCTCATTTTCTTATTTTCGTTAAAACATTTTTTAATTTCTTCTATTACTTGTTCATATCCTATTGCAATTAAAAATTCCTCGAATGTCATAGGATACATATATTTAATTATTACTTTTCCAACAGGGAATGAACTTTGAAATCTTTTTAATTTTACACCTAGTAAAGAACCCGCACATATAATTTTATATGGAAATTCCGCTTCGCAAAAGTATTTTAATGCTGAAATTAGTTTTTCTGATTCTTGTATTTCATCAAAGAATATTACTGTATCTTCTTGTATTAGTCTTCCTAAGTATAGTTCCATTTTTTTTACTTTTTCTTCTGTATTTATTTGTTCATTAAAGATTTCTACAATTCCTTCATTGTCCATTAAGTTTATATATATATAATCTTTGTAATTTTCTTTGCAAAATTTATCGATAATATATGTTTTTCCTATTTGTCTTGCTCCTACTACCATAAGTGGTGTATTTTCATTTTGTTTTTTCCATTCTTCTAGTTCTTTCCAAAATCTTCTTTGCATTGACCTACCTCCTTTACATATATATTATATTATATTTTTTTCTTTTTATCAAGCTAATTTCACGTTTTTATGTGTTTTATTTTGATTTTATTTCACGTTTTTATACGTTTCTTCGTTTTTCATTTCACGTTTTTATAGTTTTTGTTTGGTGTTTATTTCACACTTTTATAATCTATTTATATTTTATTACTATTTTTTCGAAAACACCCTTAATAAAAAAACATTAGCAAATATTATCGTTTACTAATGTTTCTGTTTCTATTCAACTCCTAAATACTCATTGTATGTACATTCTTTATCAATCATTTGTCCATTTTCTTTAATATCTATGATTCTATTTGCTACTGTTTGAGTTAATTCATGGTCATGTGAAGTAAATAATATATTTCCGATAAATTTTTTCATACCTTCATTTACCGAAGTAATACTTTCCATATCTAGGTGGTTTGTTGGTTCGTCAAAAATTAAGAAATTTGCACCTGATAACATCATTTTTGAAAGTACACATCTAACTTTCTCCCCACCTGATAGAACACTTACTTTTTTCAAGGCTTCTTCACCAGAGAATAACATTCTTCCTAAGAAACTTCTAACATATGTTTCATCTGGGTCTTTTGAGTATTTTCTTAGCCAATCTGTTATTGTTTCATCTGTTTCAAATAAATAGTTATTATCTTTAGGAAAATATGAACTTGTAATAGTTGTTCCCCATACTAATTCTCCTTCATCTGGTTCTAATTCTCCTGCAATTATTTGGAACAATACTGTTTTTGCATTTTCATTATCTGCTAAGAATGCTATTTTATCATCTTGTTTTACTGTAAAAGATATATTGTCAAGTAGTTTTACTCCTTCAACTGTTTTAGATATATTTTTTACTTGTAAAATTTCTTTTCCCGGTTCTCTATCTGGTTTAAAGTCTACATATGGATATTTTCTGTTTGATGGTTTTATTTCTTCTAATTGTATTTTTTCTAATGTTTTCTTTCTTGATGTTGCTTGTTTTGATTTTGAAGCATTTGCACTAAATCTTGCAATAAAGTCTTGTAATTCTTTAATTTTTTCTTCTTTCTTTTTGTTTTGTTCTCTTGCTTGTTTTAATGCAAGTTGGCTAGATTCATACCAGAAGTCATAGTTTCCTGGATATACTTTTATTTTTCCAAAGTCAACATCTGCTATATGTGTACATACTTTGTTTAGGAAATATCTATCATGTGATACAACAATTACTGTATTTTCAAAGTTTATTAAAAATTCTTGTAACCAGTTTATACTCTTCATATCTAAATCGTTTGTAGGTTCGTCTAATAGTAGTACATCTGGATTTCCAAATAGACTTTGTGCAAGTAACACTTTTACTTTTTCTCTTGGGTCTATTTCTTTCATTAATTTATAGTGGTTTTCTGGTATTATTCCTAAGTCATTTAAAAGAATTGCGCTATCAGACTCAGCATTCCAACCATCAAGTTCTGCAAATCTCTCTTCTAGTTTTGCTGCTTTCATTCCATCTTCTTCTGAAAAGTCAGGTTTTGCATATATTTCTTCTTTTTTCTTCATGATGTCATATAGTTCTTTATTTCCCATAATTACTGTATCCATTACTGAATAGTCTTCAAAAGCAAAGTGGTCTTGTTTTAATACTGATATTCTTTCTCCTTTATCTATGGAAACATCACCTTTACTTGGTTCAATTTCTCCTGATAAAACTTTTAGAAATGTTGATTTTCCTGCACCATTTGCTCCTATTATTCCATAACAGTTTCCTTTTCCGAATCTTATATTAACATCTTCAAATAGCACTCTTTTTCCAAATCTAATTGTAACTCCATTTGCACTAAGCATTTTTTTTCATTCCTTTCTTTTGTCCCATTGGGGACGTTTCTGTTTGAGACATTTTGTCCATTTTTGGACAGATTTTCTTGTATCTTTTTTCTATCTCAGTTTTAAATCTTTAGTATTATACAATAAAATGCTTGTTTTTTCAAGTATTTGGAAAACTTCTTGACCAAAAAAATAAACTTAATTTTGATTAATTTATATAGTTCAAAACAAAGTTTATTTTTTAGTATCTTCCAAAATTTTAGTCATCAAATAATAGCTTTATTCCCCATAAACCAGAAACACCAACTAATCCATATACAATTCTAGAAATAATACTCATTTCTCCAAAAATTGCAGCTACTAGGTCAAAATTGAATATTCCTATTAATCCCCAGTTTATAGCACCTATTATGATTAGAACTAAAGCGATTTTATCAATTACTTTCATTTCGCCCTCCTTTTTTATATATTATTTTCATTTTTATGAATTTTATTCATTTTTACTATATTTGTTGCTATTTTTAGTTTTTTATGATAATTTGAAATGGGGGTGTTTTATGAGAAATAATAATTTGAGGAAAAATAGTGAATATAATAAAAAATCAAAAATTTTATATGGTAGAATATTTTTATTAATTATAATTTTAGCTTTTATTTTTTGTTTAATAAAATTCGTCTTGCCTGATAAAACTGTTGATGTTGCAAGTAGTAATTTATCTGCTGATTCGCGCATAGCAGAAAATTCTACTAATAATATTAATTCTGATAGTGAAATTAAACAAGAACCAATAACTTTTTCTTTAGCTGCAATTGGTGATGTTATGTGTCATAATACACAATATATGGATGCATATAATAGTAGTACTGATTCATATGACTTTTCATATGTTTTTGAAGATATTCAAACTTATATCCAGTCTGCTGATATTTCAATTGGTAGTTTAGAAACTACTTTTTCTGGTAAAGATAGAGGTTATAGCAATTATCCTACTTTTAACTCTCCTGAACAATTGGCATATGACTTATCTGAAATGGGACTTGATGTTTTGTCTACTGCTGGAAACCATGCCTTAGACAAAGGATTTTCAGGTTTATCTAATACTCTTGACGTGTTAGATAACGCAAATATTTCCCATAGTGGTACTTATAGGACTCAGGAAGATAGAGATTCTGTTTTAATCAAAGATGTTAACGGTGTTAAGGTTGCTGTTCTTAGTTATACTTATGGAACTAATGGAATTCCCGTACCTTCTGATAAAGAATTTTGTGTTAATTTGATTGATAAAGATTTAATTAAAAAAGATATTGAAAATGCAAAATCTCAAAATGCCGATGTAATAATTAGCTGTATGCATTGGGGAATTGAATATCAAACTACACCAAATGATGAGCAAGAGGATTTAGCGGATTTCTTGTTTAAAAATGGTGTTGATATTATTTTGGGAAATCATCCTCATGTTTTACAACCTATGGAAAAAAGATCTGTTACTTTAGCTGATGGAACTGCGGAAGATTGCTTTGTTGTTTATGCTTTAGGAAATTTTATTTGTGACCAAAATTCTGAAAATACTAGAAATTCAATTATTTTAAATTTAGACATTACAAAAAATCCGGATGGAAAAATTTCTATTGATAAGGTTGATTATGTTCCTATTTATATGTATAAAAATTCAAATTTGAATATTAGGAAGATGAAACTGTTGGATATTGAAAAATCTATTTCTGATTATGAAAATGGCGTTGATACTTCAATTAGTAGTAGTACATATAATCTTTTAAAAGATGAATTAGAAAATATTAAGGAAATTATAGAATAGTATAAAAAGTCGAAATTTGCGGTTTCGACTTTTGTTTTATGTGTTTATTTTTTTAGATGTGATTGAGTAGAGGATAACACTTAGTGTGCTTTTCCCCTCTCACACCACCACTCAAGCGGTTCTCGCAAGTGGCGGTTCAA
>CAWVDV010000074.1:0-7454 GCA_963928115.1 Bacillota bacterium
CATAGATAAATTATCGTCTTCATTATTTGCATTTAACTGTTTTCTTCCTAAATAACTATTTAAATTAAGTTTATAACTTCCACCTTCTACGGTAACAGTAACATATTCTTCTATATAATTATCACTTGTTTGTCCAGTAGCAAGCATATTATCAAAAATTCTAACTTGATAAATATACAAAGTATCCGCTCTTGACCATGATTGAAATGAAAATTGTTTATTTCCACTAAATTTATTTTCATAGTAATTTTTTTCAAATAATTCTTCTGTCTGATATAATACCTGTTTTGTATTATCAGAAATCATATCATAAGCATTTTGTGGCTCATGATTTATACAATATGTAAAAAATTGATTTATAAATTCTCCTATTTCATCACTATAAAGACTTGATACTTTTCCTCCTGTTACCATTGATTCGCTTTCATTACGATAAGAAACAACATTATTAGATGTTGTTTCTTGTTCTTTATTTCCTTCTTCTGTATTTTGATTTGCAATTGCATTATTTAAAACGTAAAGTAATGCATATCCTAAAACAATTGCTAATATTATTCCCCAAATCTTTATTTTATTTTGACTATAATATCTTAATAATTTATGCATAATACTTCTTCCTTTTATTTTTTATTTTACTGTGTTGGATTTTATCTTGGTCTACCAGGTCTTCTTGGTTGATTTTGTCCTTGTGTTGGATTTTGCCCTGTTTGACGCGGTCTTCTTGGTTGTGCTTGTTGTTGTGCTGAAGGATTTATTGCATATCTTCTTCCCGTTTCTTCCATATTTAATGCTTGAGAATATAAATCCCATACTTTATTTTGATTTTCTTCACCTTTAACTTTATCTTTTATTACGCCTTGCAAACTGTTACGTTTTTTATCATCAATCATATAATCTTTTCCATAAGTTTTTGTCATATTAATTACATCCATTACATTTTCATGATTACTTCCACCAACTTCCCCGTTAGCATTTCTAGCTTCTAAAGTTAAACCATTTTCTATTTGCTTTTCATCTGTAATTCCTGCTTTCTTATAATCAAATGCTACTTTCATCAAATCTTCTGTTTTTACATCATGGCCTGTTGATGCTTTAATTCTTCCAGCCATTTCTTCATATTTAGCTTGTTCTTCCTTATTATCCAAGAATTGTTTTTCTGCTCTTTCATTTTGTCTTATAGCTGCACGTTCTGCTGCAACTCCTACACCATATCTATCTTTATCTTGATTATATCTATATTCTTCCACTTTATCTTCTATTGTATTTCTAGTACCCTTAGCAAACTCATATCCTCTTTCTGGCAAATTACCTGCTACTTTTCCTAAACTTCTACCAGCAACTGCTCCAGCTCCCATATATGCCATTGTATTTGAAAAATCTCCAGTTGAAGCACCTGCTACTAATCCAACCATTGCTCCTCCAGCAATTCCTAAACCTTGAGCAGCAATCTTTCCTCCTTTAAGAGCAATTTTTCCAACTTTCTTAATTCCTCTAACAGCTCTTTTCTTCCTATACGCTAATTCTTGCTGTCTTCTTGCTTCTTGTAATGCTTCCCATGAAGACTCATTTGAGTTTGGATTATTTTCATTAATTTGACCTTGACCATTAGCATTTCCTTCAGTTACTCCATCGTCATTATCTGTCGTTTCTTCTCCAGTATTATATCCTCTATTTCTCATATCATCATTAATAAAATCTATTTGCTGTTGAGCCTCTTCTCTATCCATATCAGAAGAATTAGGGTCGTCTGCTATACTTTGCCAAGCATTTCTATCATCTAACATTCTTTGATGTTCTGGTGATTGAGCCTCTATATCATTATATTGAAGCCCTCCATCATTTTCTCCATTATCAGGATTTTGATTATCTCCCTGACCTAATTCTCTTGGTGCACCATTTTCGTCATTATTTCCTCTAAATGAATCTAAAAAACCTCTCTCTTGAGTTCTTACTCTATTATTTGTAGTATCTGTAGCAGTTGAACTTCCATTACTTGTATTTGAACCACTCTTACCTTTTCCTCCTGTAAGCATTGATGCAACTTGTTTAAATCCAGACATAGTTGCTGCCCCTGCTGCAAATGAACCAAATCCACTTGGAGTTTCTGCCTTATCCATTCCAAACATTTTCTTGATAAATTTCTCTGCTGGAATTAAGAAACCAATTGCAACTATTGCATAAATCATATTTTGTTTTACTAATTCCATTGCTGATGATACCAAAGCAACATACAATATTAAATGTACTGGTTGAAGTATTAAATTCATTGTATATTCTTTAAACCATAAGTTAAATGCCTGTGCTTTACCATCTCCTGCTTTATCAATAGGGTATGTTAATGCAACTAATGGTGCTATCATTGTAAAAAAGGCCATATACAAAAATCTTTTAAAATACATAAAGGTAAATATCCATGTATAAATAACTAACATTAAATATAATATTGTATAGGCTGCCGTATTGTACATACTTTGAGATTGTGCATTAAATCTAACTAAACCTATAATATTTGTTCTAAATTTTATATTGTCAATCTGAACAGTAATCCCATCATCTATACTAGGACTTATTAAATCTGTAAATTTATCAGTTATCATTAAAAGTCCTGACATTATAAAATGTATAAAAAACACCAAACATAATGCTACTACCCAACTTTGCAAAGATTCCTTGTATTTTGCTTTATCTGTTGCCGTTGAACTTATTAAAATTCTAATTCCTAAATATACTAATACTGATAACAATCCTACTACAGCAATATTTCTAAATGAAATATACCAGTCTGAAATTGTTTGCCTTAATACTCCTCCAGCGGCTGATTGTGATGCTTCTTGAGCATCACTTGTAGATGAAACCGCATTAAAATCATTTGGATTTAAGAAATTTACATCTAATGCTGCTATATTATTTGCAAATATATTTTCTGGTGAATATAAAAAGTTTGGTATATCATATTGGTCTCCTAAAATCCAAGAAAAGAAATCTGCAGTATTTATAGTTCCATCTTCAAATTCATAATCTATTTCTTCATCATCCCCAACATATAACCATGAATCAGGATTTCCAATATTATCATTACTTGGTGCAAGCATGGCAGAAGTAAATCCATCAGCTCCCAACATGAAATGGTTTAAAGTTCCCATCGCAATATCACCTATTGCTGCAAAAATTTGAATTATTTGCTTCAAAAGAGAACCTAATATTCCTTCACCTTCATCAGGAATATCCTCCTGTGTAATTTCTTCTACGGCTTGTACACTATAATAACTTGGAGTTACTGCAAAAATTAGTATTAATGCTACTAGTAAAATTATTAATATCTTTCGTGTCATACTACTTTTCCTAGTTAAAAACTTCATTTTATCCTCCTATTAAACATTTCCTGCAGCCTTTCTCATTTTAACTAATTTATTTAAGTTTGTCTCAACAAATTCAAATTCCTTAGCCGTTGGAGTTATCTGTAAAATAGCTGTATCTGAGCCAACTTTCAATAACCCCTCTCCTTTTAAACATGTAATTAAGAAATTAGCTTCACCATCACTTAATTTAAACACTTTCTTTAAGTATTCAATTTCAGACTTATCTTGTGCTAAGAATAATTTTGTATCTGATGAAGTTAAAACTGCTTGTGCCTCTGGCTTCTCATAAAAATCTTGAAATCTTTGAGAAACAATTGCCAAAGAAACATTCCTTTTTCTTGCACGTCTTGCCATTGTATTTAAGAAATCTACGGCTTCTGGGTATGGCAATAACATCCAAGCCTCATCAACTAGTACTCTTTTTTGTCTTGCTTTTGTTCTATCTTCACTATTTTTCTTTACGTATTTCTCCCAAATCCAAGAAAGTAATATTTGTTGTGCAAGTGGTCTTGCAAATCTTTCTTCTAGTTGAGATATATCTAGATTTATAAATGTTGCTCCATCTAGTAATTCAAAAGTAGATTGTCCATCAAAATATGCCATTTGACCATTATATTCTCTGATATATTGTCTCATAACTTTTAACAAATAACTAAAATGGAATTGATAGTTGCTATCCTTATTATCTTTTGCTTTTTGTTCAATTCTCTTATACCAGCTTCCTATTGTTGGCATCTCTTTTTTATCTCTGTATAATCTATCTCCTCTTTGTAAAGCCCCTCCTGTTTTATAAAGACTCGCTGGATCATTTGTAATTCCTCTTGCTTTATATTCTTCTGCTACGGATTCTGCAATTACTTGTTTTGTAAGCTCATTTACTTCTGTACTTCTTGTACTTCCTCTTGCCATTGTAAGTAAAGCTTGTGTAACATCCTCTACTTTATTTTCTACATTTAAAACTATTCTGTCTCTTCCTGTTATTTCATCTTTAATTGTTTCTGGCTCTATATCAAATAAATTTATTACTGTTTTAGAGTTTGGACTTAATACAACATTAATTCCTCCTAAACTTTCTGCAACAACTTGATACTCACCTTCAGCATCTAGAGCTAAACTTTCTATTCCCATTAATATAGCTGATCTAGAAATTAAAGTTTTCATTGTAACAGATTTACCAGCTCCAGACTTAGCAAATACAACCATGTTATAATTTGTTAAAGATGGGTGGAAATTATCAAATAATATTGGTGTTCCAGTTTGTTTATTAAATCCAAGAGGTATTCCTGTAGGATGTCCAACTTCTGATGTAGTAAAAGGAAATACTGTTCCCATAGATCTACTATCAAAAGAATGTTTTTTCTTAACCTTGTCATCCATTAAAGGTAAATTTGATTTAAATGCATCTTCTTGTATAGCCCATGCACTTTTTATTCCTACTAATGATTTAGACATTTCAGTAGATAACAATTTTGTTAATCTATCTAAATCCTCTAAACTATATGAAAACAAAGTAGCTATAACTGAAGCCTCATACATTTTGTTAAATCCTGCTGCAATTTCATCTCTTAATTGCTCTGCTTCGAATCTTTTTTGTGCTAATGTACTTTCTCTATTTATATTTCCTCTATCTGCTGCAACAATTCTTTCAGTTTCCAATTCATTTATTACCTTATTTAACTCATTTTGAGATCTTGCCTCAGCAATTGGTGTTATATATATAGATGTATTCACATCTCCAAAAAAGTACAAATCTCTAAACAATTCTGGAAAGGTACACATACGTGGTAATGTAGAAATAAAGAAACTTCTTGCATATCTTTTTACATTTGAAATTATTTCTAGATGGTCTATTTTTGATGCATCTATTCCAGATGGTGCAATTAACTCTTTTATAGTTTTTCTTCTTAAAATACCTGGCTCTTCTTGTTTAGCCATTAACTGTTTTCTTCTTTCTTCCTCTAGTTGTTTTTTTGATTTCCTCATTACTTTCCTCTCCTTCCTCTTTTGCTTTTTCTAATTCCTTTATTGCTTCAGATGCCACATCTACTCCGACATAATTTCTATTATCCCCTATAATTATTTCAGCCATTTTTCTAACTAGTTCTTCCATATTATCTTCTGTCGCTTCAGCCCTTTGCTGATTTCTAGATTTAACCTTATCTACTGTTTGATTTGCTAAATCAACCGCTCTATCATGTACTACTTGGTCTAAAGCTTTTATTTTCTTTTCAAATACATCTGGTGCTGTTGAATATAAATCATCATATCCAGCCTGCATTGCTTTATCTATACCGAAAGCTTCTGATTCGTCTCTGTTATATGCTACATACAACAATTCGATTAGTTCTTTAGATGACAATATCTTTCCACTTATAGAACAAGCTGACAAGGTTCTAATTATAGATTGTGCTTTAGTATATAATTCCGAAAATGCCATATTTCTTATTTCCTCTACATCGTATTTATGTTCTGGATTTTCTTCTGCATAATAAGAAATAATTATATAATATTTTTTATTAAGTACACTCTTATTTAAACTCATTCTCTCAGTATCTTGTACAATATCTCTTCCATATTCCAACATATTTCTTTGTTTTGTAAGTTCAAACAAGTACTTATCCAAATCTTCTTGTGTATATGTATCAGAATCTTTCATATTGTTATATTCAAACATCATCCTTCTATATTTATCTTCGATTTCTTTTACCTTTGATTTATAATTTGAAATACTACTTTCTAAATTAATAGTTCTAGTTTGAATATATATTTGAATCGGATGTCTTAAAGTATTTAAAAATTGTTGAAACCCTTCCTCAACTGCAACTTTCTCCATATTAGACATCAAATCATAATTAACACCTTGACACTCAACAACCATTAAATAACGTTTGCCATTTTTCTGAACAATCATATTATCTTCAACTTTATCAAAATCCATAAAATTCATAATAGATTGTTTTGAATATGAATTATTTACATTTTTCTCTGTTGTTTTACTAGTCTTTTTATTTGGATTATTATTTGACAAATTTTCCGCTTTTTTAGGATTATTCATAGATTTTTCTCTTGCTTTTAATCCAATAAAAACTGCAATCAGCACAAGCAGTATAAAAAACATAACACTTAAAACTATTATTAATATATTTGAAATTGTATTTGAATCCATATTACTCATCTTTTGTTTCCTCCTTATCTAATTCTTTATCAATTTCATTTTCATACACGTATATTCTATTTTTTTGCATTTTAAACTTTATTCCTCTTCTTATAACATCATCTATATTTTCTCCTCCTGTTTTTTGTGTGATTTTGAAGTTAGCTGATTCTGGCACTTTAAATGTTCCTATAATAAATCCTACTAAACCAAATAGTGCTATAAAAATTAATCCCACAACATTCAAAGATAAAATACTAAATATCAAATAGAACGGTAAGCCACAAGCCCCACCTACTGCAGTATATACCAATGCCTTAGCTGAGAAAACAAATAGTATTCTTCCTTCTCCCTTTACATTTCTTGGCAAATTATATGTACCCAAAACGTTTTTCCTCCTTTGCAAAACAAATCTAATCATACTTATATATAATTATACCAAAAAAACTCGGAAATTGTAACATTTTTGATAAAAAAAGATGAAAATAATATATTTTTAATACAAATGTAATATGCACGTAATAAATAATAGCTTTTGAGTATATAAAAAAGTCTACGTAAAAAGCTATATTTTTTTACATAATTCACAATATAAAAAACAAAATTAAAAGAATCCCTAAGGATTCTTCTTTTATTATTTCTATATTCTTTATTATCCAGCTGTTACACCTGTAAAGAATTGGTATATAACTTGTGCAAATGCTGAAGCTGCGAAAATTAAAGCTGCACCAACTATGTATGGCATCATTGTCTTTTTGTACTCTGCTTTTTCTTCTGCACTACCCATCATGTATTTAATACCTAATACTATTAATACGATAACAGATAATACTATACCAACTACTTGTAAAATACCAATTACACTATTACCTACATTAGTAATTTCATTTGTTCCTTGAGCATCTGTATTACCTTCTAATTCTCCTGGTGTTAATGCAAGT
>CAWVDV010000075.1:0-5726 GCA_963928115.1 Bacillota bacterium
CAATGCCTTAGGGTCTGTTTCACATTTTTAAATCTAATAAATATTTTCTAAATTTTTTTACCTATCTAAAAAAACTTCTTCTGTGTAAATAATACAATTTTTCGACTCATTCGTACAACAAATTTCTCTTGACAATAAACGAATTTAGTCATATACTAGACGCATGAAATAGAAGCATTTTTCTATTTAAAAAATCAATAAAAAAGGCGAGTTAAAAAACTAAATTTATGCCTTAGAAAGGAATGAAAAAAATGGACAACATGATAGAAATTAGATGGCATGGTAGAGGTGGACAAGGTGCAAAAACAGCATCACTACTTTTAGCAGATGCCGCATTTAACACAGGAAAATATATTCAAGGTTTCCCTGAATATGGACCTGAAAGAATGGGTGCTCCATTAACAGCATACAACAGAATTAGTGATACACCAATTAGAATTCATAGTAATATTTATGAACCTGATTATGTTGTAGTTGTAGATGATACTCTTTTAGAATCAGTTGATGTAACTGCTGGTCTTAAAGAAACAGGAGCAATTGTAATTAATACTACAAAATCAAAAGATTATTTGGAAAAAGCTTTGAAAGTATATAAAGGAGATATCTATACAATAGATGCAAGAAAAATCTCTGAAGAAGCATTAGGAAAATATTTCCCTAATACTCCAATGCTTGCAGCTATTATCAAAGTTGCTAAAATTATGACAGATGAAGAACTTCTTGCAGATATGGAAGGTTCTTTTAAACATAAATTTGCTAAAAAGCCTGAAGTTATTGATGGAAATATGAAGGCTTTAGAAATGGCATTAAAGGAGGTTAAAAAGATATGACAGAAATAAACGCAAATACACCAATGGAGAAAATGACTCCTGGTGGTGATATTTATACTGCTGGAAATGCTAGAGAATTTAAAACTGGAGATTGGAGAAGTGTTAAACCTGTTTTCTTAAGCGAAAAGTGTAAACAATGTGGATTATGCTTCCCTGTTTGTCCAGATGATGCAATTCCAGTTAATAAAGAAACTTTACAAAGAGAAGATTTTAATTACGATTATTGCAAAGGTTGTGGAGTATGTGCTAAAACATGTCCATTTGGTGCAATTGAAATGAGAAAGGAGGACGAATAGTATGGGAATAAGAGAAAGATTAAGTGGAAACGAAGCTGCTGCAACAGCTATGAAACAAATTAATCCTGATGTTGTTGCTGCATACCCTATCACTCCTTCAACTGAAATACCACAATACTTTTCAACATTTGTTGCAAATGGTAGTGTAGATTCAGATTTCGTTGCAGTTGAAAGTGAACATAGTGCAATGAGTGCATGTATCGGTGCAGAAGCTGCTGGAGCAAGAGCAATGACAGCTACATCTGCAAATGGTTTATCATTAATGTGGGAAATGATTTATATAGCTTCTAGTTTAAGACTTCCTATTGTTTTATCATTAGTAAATAGAGCTGTATCAGGACCTTTAAATATCCACAATGACCATTCAGATGCAATGGGAGTTAGAGATGCTGGTTGGATTATGCTATTTTCAGAAAATAACCAAGAAGCATATGACAATACTTTAATGGCTCATAGAATTGCAGAACATAAAGATGTTAGACTTCCTTTAATGGTTTGCCAAGATGGATTTATAACATCACATTCTATTGAAAATATTGAATTAGTAGAAGATGGCAAAGTAAAAGAATTTGTTGGGGAATATCATCCTGAACATTATTTATTAAATAAAGAAGAGCCAATAGCAGTTGGTCCATTAGATGTTCAAAGCTATCTATTTGAGCATAAGGCTCAACAAGCAGAAGCAATGGAAAATGCTAAAAAAGTTATATTAGAAGTTGCTGAAGATTTCGAAAAAATGACAGGTAGAAAATATGGATTTTTTGAGAAATACAAATTAGATGACGCAGAAATCGCTATTGTTTGTATGAACTCAACTGCTGGAACAACAAAATTTGTTGTTGATAATTTAAGAGAACAAGGAATTAAAGCTGGTCTATTAAAATTAAGAGTATTTAGACCATTCCCAGTAAATGAAATTGCTAAAGCATTATCTCATTTAAAAGCAATGGCAATTTTAGATAAAGCTTCTTCATTAAATGCCGCAGGTGGCGCTTTATATGAAGATGTAACATCAGCTATGTATGTAAATAACTACCATGTACCTGCAGTAAACTATGTTTATGGTATTGGAGGTAGAGATACTAAAGCAGACGAAATCGAGGGAGTTTATAAAGATTTATTAGAAATCGCAAAAACAGGAAATATAGATAATCCATATCGTTACTTTGGATTAAGAAGGGAGGCAAAATAATATGGCATATAATTTAAAAGAAGTTGTAGCAAATAAACCTTCAAGATTTACAAGTGGTCATAGAATGTGTGCTGGATGTGGAGCTCCACCAGCAGCAAGAATGATTATGAGAGCCTTGAAACCAGAAGACCATGCAGTTGTTGCAGGAGCTACTGGATGTATGGAAGTTTCAACATTTATCTATCCATATACTGCTTGGACAGATTCATTTATTCACACTGCATTTGAATGTGCTGGTGCAACAATATCAGGTGTTGAAGCTGCTTATCATTCTATGAAAAAACAAGGAAAATTACCACAAGATGGTGAAACAAAATTCATCGCATTTGGTGGAGACGGTGGAACTTATGATATAGGTTTACAAAGTTTATCAGGTGCAATGGAACGTAGACATGATATAACATATGTATGTTACGATAATGGTGCATATATGAATACAGGTATTCAACGTTCATCAGCAACACCAAAATTTGCTGATACAACAACATCACCTGCTGGAAAAGTTATACCAGGAAAGGCTCAACCAAGAAAAGACTTAGCCAAAATCATGGTAGGACATCATATTCCCTATGTTGCACAAACAGTTGGATATATGAATTTCAAAGATTTGTATGAAAAAGCTGAAAAAGCAATTTATACTGAAGGACCTGCATTTTTAAATGTTTTAGCACCATGTCCTAGAGGTTGGGGTTATCCAACAGATATATTAATGCAAATAAATAAACTTGCAGTAGAAACATGTTATTGGCCACTATATGAAGTTGTAGATGGAAAATATAAAATAACATATAAACCAGCTAAAAAATTACCAGTAGAAGAATTCTTAAAACCACAAAAAAGATTTAGACATATGTTTAAACCAGGAAATGAGTGGATGATAGAGGAATTCCAAAAACTTGTAGATGAAAGATGGCAAGAATTGTTAGACTTAGAAGAAATCACAAACAGGGATTAGAATAAAAGACAGAAAAGGTGTAATTATTCCTTAACTGTCTTTCAGTTATTATTTTTTAAAGAGTATATCGGAAAGTTTGTGTAAACTTTAAACTTCTTATGATAATTTTTTAAAATTTTGGATAATCGAATTGGCAAAAATAATTATTTAAGATAAATATATATTATCTTATGATATATTAATTTGTCAAGGTTCAATTAACAGAGTATGTCAATTTACATTTTTGAGCATACTTTGTTTTTATATCAATATGGTAAATATTACCATATTGATAACTATTCTGTCTGGGAAAAATGTATGCATTTCTGCTAAAGTAACTCCCCAATTTTGGTATCTGCTTGTCCATTTTCCTGTTATTATTTTTGTTGATAAATATATGCTTTTTTCTAATGATTGGATTGTTGGAAACACTCTACGACCTTTATTTAACCTTTTATAGCTATTATTTGGATTTTTTTAAATTATCCACTTATTAATATTTTATAATTAAAATATTCTTTTACTCCATCACACCAAAAACTTATTTTATAATTTATATAACTTCCAACTGTTATATCATTTTTTGCATCAAATGTAATTTCTGTTGTCAATGTCACACTATTTCCACTTTTTAATGTTGTATTTGATAAACTAGCATTTGTTGGATTCATTAGTCCATCTGGATCATATTCTTCTATTTGTATTTGTCCTTCTGTATATAATTTCTCTGAGTTATTATTCATAGAAAATGTAAATGTTACATCTTTATTGTAGGTACCTATCCATAATACTTTATTAGCATTCACTAACTTTGTAACTACTGTATTGTTTCCTTCATATTCATCTCCAGCTACATCAAACACTCTATAAAGAATACCAACTGAAGTAAAACTTGTATTTGTAGAGAGTCTTCCATTCTCTTGTTCTACGACTTCTATTTGTAGCACTGGTTCTATATAATTAAACATTACCGTTCCATTAATATATAAATTTGTTTGCCATAATGAATAAGAAGTGGACATTAAGATTATTATAATTATTAAAATTAGTAATATATGCCATGCTTTAACTGTTTTATTTTTTCTTTTTAACTTATATTTCATTGTCCTTTCCTAGCCTTTTAAAATATATCTATATGTCGTATTACCTGTCATGACACTAAACCAAGCCTCTTGTTTTTCATTATCGAAGTAATATAAGATTGGTTTAAATAGTTCTTCTGAAACTTTGAAGATTTCACCAAAATCTTTAACATGCACAACATTTTCTGGTAAATCATGTGGTTTTGTACTAATTTGAACGATTTTATCTTGGCAAAGTTTTAATATTCTATTTAGTTCTTGTCTAAACTCATTTTTAACTCTATTTGTAGTTCTTGCTCTTAATATATATCTTAATATTGTCACTGACATAATTATTAAGATAATATCTAATATTACTACAAATATATTTTTAGCACCATTTACACTATATTCATCAGAAATAAATTGTTTTTCTTCTTTATTATTCTCCCCTGTTATTTTAGTTGTTTTTTCTGCTAAATTAATTTTTACTACTGGTTCATAATTTACATCAATTTGATTCTCTTCAACATTGGTTTGTACATTTACTTTTAATATAACATCATATTTAGCAGTGATTGACATTCCTAGTTCTTGCTCAAAGTCTTCTAACAATTGGTTTTTATCTTTTAAATCTAAATTTAAAGTTTCATTAATATTAATTTCTCTCCCTGAAACTTCTTTAGTTTGTTCATCTAAAATTGTTTCTTGTTCATCTATTATTTTTTGTTCTTCACCATCTTTTGTATAAACTGCCTGCATTCTTCCAATTACAGAATAGGTGTATTTTAGATTTGCATCTTTATCAGCGATATATTGATAATTTAATGTTAAATCTGTTGTATCAATTAAATCTGTTACATAAGCTATTGACTCATCTTTTTCTTCATTTTGCTTTATATATTTATTATCAATTATATTTACATTATAATCATAACTAAATTTGTTCGTATAATTATAGATTTCTCTTGTTCTAGTTTTCACATTTTCATTTGATATATTTTTCAAAAGACTAATAAAGGAAGTAATTAAAAGAAGAATAGAAATGAAACTGCCAATATATTTGGTTGATTTACGTATTTTATTTTTTTGTTTTGTTCTCATTTTTACCTCCTTTTCTCTTTAGTCTTTATTGATTTTATTTCCTGTTTCTACTTCTATAGTCTGTTCATTTTCTTCTACAATATGTAACCAAATTGCTGGATAACCTAAATATCTTATCTTAAATATCACTTTTCCTATAAGTTGATTCTCTCTTACTTCTTCTTTATCTTGTGAATTATTATTATCTCCTTTTGTTATAAAATAATATTCTCCATTTTTTTGATTTTTCTCTATAATTCTATGTATTATTGTATATCCTTCCATTTTATATTCAATTATATCTCCTACATTAACATCATTTGCATTGCA
>CAWVDV010000076.1:0-9316 GCA_963928115.1 Bacillota bacterium
AAGAAATTAAAATATGAACTAAAAAATAGAATTAAAAACTCTGAATAAAGAGTTATAGTTTATTTTAAAATTATCAATGACAGAAAAGATAATGTACATAAAATATACATAATTAATTGTGTACAAAATTTGAAAGTAGCAGAATAAATACCAAGAAAACCTTGCTATTTTGGTATTTATGTAGTAAAATTAGAACGTACTTAATTAAAAATTATAAAACTAAGAGAAGAAAATATTAATAAAAAAGTAGCATAGAAAGAAAGGAAATGACGTAAATGAAAGCAATAGAAATAAGAAACAAATACTTAAACTTTTTCAAAGAACATGGACATACAGTAATACCATCAGCACCATTAATACCAGAAAATGACCCATCAGTATTATTTACAACTGCAGGAATGCAACCACTAGTACCATATCTATTGGGAGAAAAGCACCCACAAGGAACTAGATTAACAGACTATCAAAAATGTGTAAGAACAAACGACATTGACGAAGTAGGAGACAATAGACATCTAACATATTTTGAGATGTTAGGAAATTGGTCATTAGGAGATTATTTTAAAGATGAATCAATTCAAATGAGTTTTGATTTCTTAACAAAAGAGTTAGGAATACCAGTAGAAAAATTATCAGTAACATGTTTTGCTGGAGATGAAGATTGTCCAAGAGATGAAGTTTCAGCAAATGCATGGAAAAGAGCAGGAATTCCAGAAGAGAGAATATATTTCTATGGAAAAGATGATAACTGGTGGATAGCAGGAGAAGAAGGACCATGTGGACCAGATACAGAGATGTTTTATGATACCGGTAAACCAGCATGTGGACCAAATTGTGAGCCTTGTTGTGATTGTGGAAAATATGTTGAAATATGGAATAATGTTTTTATGGAATATTTCAAAGATAAAAATGGATATTCAAAATTAAAGCAAAGAAATGTAGATACTGGTTTGGGATTAGAAAGAATGACAATGTTATTGCAAGGAAAAGAAACACCTTTTGATACAGAATTATTTGCCCCAGTAATGAATAAACTAAAAGAAATTCAAAAAGCAGACATAATCGAGAGCAGAAGGATAGTAGCAGAACATTTACGTTCAAGTATGATGATTATATCTGATGGTGGTAGACCAAGTAATTTAGATAGAGGATATGTCTTAAGAAGATTAATCAGAAGAATGATAAGACATATGAATAAATTACAAATAGATTTAAATGAATTATCAGCTTTAATAGATATAAATGTTGATAACTTAAAAGAAATGTATCCTGACTTAGAAAAAAATAGAGAAGTTATAAAAAATGTAATAATAGAAGAAAAAAATAAATTTGTAAAAACACTATCACATGGTGAAAGAGAATTTGAAAAAGAAATAGCAAAATTAAAAGAAAAAAATATTGATACAATTCCAGGAACAGTAGTATTTAGACTTTATGATACTTATGGATTTCCACCAGAAGTAACAAAAGAATTAGCTGAAGAAAATGGATTTAAAGTAGATTTAAAAGAATTTGAAAAATTATTCAAAGAACATCAAGAAAAATCAAGACAGGGAGCAGAGCATAAATTTAAAGGTGGACTAGCAGACCAAAACGAAAAGACAATAGCATATCATACTGCAACACATCTTTTACATGAAGCGCTAAGAGAAGTATTAGGAGAACATGTAAAACAAAGTGGTTCTAATATAACAGAAGAAAGATTACGTTTTGATTTTACACATCCACAAAAAATGACAAAAGAAGAAATCCAAAAAGTAGAAGATTTAGTAAATGAGCAAATAAAAAGAGATTTGCAAGTCAAGTGTGAAGAAATGAGTTATGAGGATGCTAAAAACTCAGGAGCAATAGGATTATTTACTGATAAATATGGAGATAAAGTTAAAGTATATACAATAGGAGATTTCAGTAAAGAAATTTGTGGAGGACCTCATGTGACACATACAGGAGACATGGGAACATTTAAAATAAAGAAAGAAGAGTCTAGTTCGTCAGGAGTTAGAAGAATTAAAGCAGTTTTGATTGAAAAATAAAAAAGGAGAAATTTGAAATGGAAGATTGTATTTTTTGTAAAATAATTAGAGGTGAAATTCCTTCAACTAAAGTGTATGAAGATGATGAAATATTAGCTTTTAATGATGTAAATCCAGCAGCACCTATTCATATATTAGTAATACCAAAAAAACATATTAATTCTTTAGCTGATATGAATCCAGAAGATGAAAAATTGGTTGGTAAAATTTATGGGGTTATAAATAAAATAGCAGAAGATAAAGGATTTAAAGATGAAGGTTTTAGAGTAATTGTAAATTGTGGTAAAAATGGCGGACAAGAAGTAATGCATTTACATTTTCATGTTTTAGCGGGAAAAAGACTAGGAGAAAAAATTGTTTAAAACTCTACACTTTTTGTAATAAATGTGGTATAATTATAATAGAGTGAAAAGAGATACGGAGGTAAAAAATTATGTTTGAGAGTAAATATAGTAAAGTATTAACTGTAATATTAGTAATAGTAATAATAGCAGTATTAGGCTTACTAGGATTTTTAGCATACAACTATTATCAAAACTATGTCATATCAAGAGACACATCAGCATTTGTTGATGATTTCCAAGGAGAAGTTGCTGATGGAGAGGCAAATGATACAAATACAACAAACTCTACTGATGAAAATCCACTTAATCAATTACAAGATTCTAATACTTCTTCTGGTAGTACAACACAAAAAACTTATAAAGGTTTTGGAGTATTAGGAACAATGGAAATTCCAGCAACAAACTTTAAATATCCTGTTCTAGAAAAAGTAACTAAAAAATCAATTGAAACAGCAGTTGCATTTTTATATGGCGTAGGAATAAATGAACCGGGAAACAGTGTTGTTATAGGACATAATTATAGAAATAACTTATTCTTCTCAAATAATAAGAAACTAAATATTGGAGATAAAATATATATTACAGATAATGATGGACAAAGATTAACATATACAATATATAATAAATTTGAAACAACACCAGAAGATACATCTTTCTATCAAAGAGATACAGGTGGAGTTCCAGAAGTTACATTATCTACTTGTACAGATGATAGTAGTGCAAGATTAATAATATGTGCTAGAGTTGAAGATTATAATGCTTAAACAATTTAATAAAAAATAAATTTAAACTAAGAGAAATAAAAATCTCTTAGTTTTTATGTAAATTGACTTTTATGTAAAATTGTTGTAAAATATAGTTAGTTTTGTTAAAGGAGAAAAAAATGGGATTTTTTGAAAAATTATCAAAAGTATTTAGTTTAGATACTGAAAATGAAACATCACAAATAGAACAAAAAAATGAGGGCTATGAATTAGATGGGAGTATTGTATTAGAATTAGCAAAAATGAAACAAAAAATTATAGCTATGGAAATACATTATCCAGAAAAAGCAGATGAAATCAAACATAAAATACAAGAACTTGAAAGCTATATTGAAAATAGTGTTGAAATGGATTTAGAAACACAAACTCGTATTAATGAATTATATCAAGAAATAAAAAGTGATTTTAGTCAATTTAGCAAAGTTAGTGAAGAAAAATTTTTACTTAGTGAAGTTAGAATTATATATAGAGAACTAAATAAGATATTTTGTGGAGAAGAAAATAGCGAACAAGAAATAGATAACAAAAAAATTTCTGAATTAGAAGATAAATTAAATGTTTTAGATGGTAGAAAAAAAGAATTTGATGGATTAAAACAACAACAATATATTCAAGCTCTTATTAATGCTAAATATAGACTTAGATGTTGTAAAATGATGGCAGATAATTTACGTATAAATGAATTTGCTAGCGCTCCAGAAGTAGAAAGAATTTTTTATGCTAATATTTTTGCGGAAGATATAAAAAATATGGGAAGCATGATTGATAGAATAAAATTCAAATATGAGTTGAAAGATTTACAAATATCTTTAGAAGAGCAAGAAAAAAACATAGATAAAATAATTAATCAAATAGGGAATGCATATGCTGAGGAAAGAGAAAGGCTTATTACAGATGTTTTTGATGAAGATTATATTATACGTTTATATGTTAAAACTATGAAAGTATTGAGAGATAAAATAACATTTTTAGATAAAGATACAGAAAAATTAAAGCAAGAGATTGAAGAAAAAAATATGCAAGAAGAGGCAGAGAAAAAAAGGCAAGAAGAATTAGAAAAAGAAAGAGAAACATATAAAGATTTAACAGAAGAGCAACAAAAAGAAAAAATTGAACAAATTGATGAAAGTAATTTTGACCCAATTCAAAATTATAAAAATATTTTATCTTATGAATTAGATGTAGCAAGTGAAAAAGGATTGTTGACGGATAGAAGCTTATTAAAAACTGAAGGAAGCATAGTAATTAGAGTAGATAAATCTAAATTATATAGTATGATGATGGAATTAAAAAAACAAAATATACAATTCGGAATATTAACAGATGAAGAACAGTCAAATAATTTATTGATTCTTCCATCAGGAATTGATTGGAATGAGATTGAAAAAAATATTCCTCAAAAGATAGAAACGAGGTTGCAGATTGTTAGAAAGTTTAAAGGTAACGTGAGTCCGGGATTTGTTTATTTGTGTAATCAAATTGGAAAAGAATATTTTGATAATATAGCAATAGATTCTGATGGGAAAATATATTTTGGTAATGATGTATGTTCTCCAGGAAAAGCAGCAGAAAATTTTTACAAAGTGTATAATAAAATAGAAGATATTGCAAGTAAAGAACAGGATATAAAAGATATAAAATACTATTTAGAAATACCATATAAAAGACCAATATGTCCAATTTTAGAACAATTAAAACAAGCAGGAATAGAATACTATATTTTACCTGCTGATGAAGTAACAAGAAAAGAGAAAATGACTAAGAAAATATATATTGACAGAAAAAATCTAGAAAAATATAAAGAAAAAATACATAGTGAAATATCTAATCAAGAAAAAGGTCAAGTTACAATAGGCTTAGAAAATGTAGATTTGAAAGATTGGGCTTTTGAAGGGACTGATATTCCGTTTATAAAAGAAATAGAAGAAAAAAGATTAAAAGAGCAAGAAGAAAAACAAGCTGAAGAAAGGAGACAGGAACAAGAAAGAATAGCAAGGGAAGAAAGAAAAAAACAATATGCAAGTTTATCTGAACAACAACAAAGACAACAAATTAAAAAAATAGATGATAAAAGTTTTGATGTTACACAAAGTTATAAAGATATATTACAATATGAAAAAGAAGTTGGAGAAGCAAAAGGACTATTAGATGAAAAAAGTGAAATGGCAACAGATGATATTTCTTTTATGAGAGTAAAAAGAGGAGAAATTTATGAATATTTAATGAACGCAAGAGAAAAAGGAATTAGAGTTACTATATTATCAGATGTAGATGATGATAAAAGTAATACTGTAATCGCTATAACAAAAGGTAAAACTATAAAAAAAGATATGAAATTTGAAGAGGATGGATCGTATATAGATACTAGCCAAAAGTTATGTGATTTAAAATTATCAAAAGGATTTGCTATATATTTACAAAAAAATAATACAAATAAAAATGTAAAAATATCAGATAAATTATATCCATTTTTATTTCAAAATAGAAATTTTACAGGAGAAAGGGTTGAAGCAAGGGAATCAATAAGAAAAACATATGAAAAATTAGTTAAAGAAAAAGGTGAAACTCTAGTACCAGAAATGAAATTCTATATAGAAATACCATACTTAAGACCGATGCTACCAATACTAGAAGCACTAAAAAAAGAAGGAATAGAATATTATATCCCACCAATAGATGAAAAAACTTTAAAATATAATGAAACAAAAAAGATATATATTGATGTGGAAAATTTAGAAAAATATAAAGAAAAAGTACATAGCCAAATCTCAAATGGTCAAAAAGGTCTTGTAATAGTGGGAGATAAAGGATTATCAGAAGCGGATTTGATTTTAGGAGATTGCAAAAAAGATTTAGAAAGATTAATAGAAGAAAAGGAATTATAATATTTTCTAAAATTCCTTTTCTTTTTTTGGAAAATTGTATATAATACATAAAGAAAATCACAAAGCTATAAATTAAAAAATCCGCAAATAATTAGAAGTAATGTGAAAAATAATCAAAAAGGAATGATAACAAAATGAATAAAAAACAAGCAAAAGAAAGAATTGAAGAATTAAGAAAGAAAACAGAATATTATGCTCAGAAATATTATGATGAGGACAAGCCAGAAATATCAGACTTTGAATATGACATGTTAATGGTAGAACTAAGAAATCTAGAAAAGGAATATCCAGAATTTCAATCAAAAGACTCATTAACACAAAAAGTAGGAGGACATGTAAAAGAAGGATTTGCAAAAGTAACACATGAAGTACCATTACAAAGTTTGCAAGACGTATTTAGTATAGAAGAAGTCGAAGAATGGGTAGAAAAAATAGAACAAAAAGCTAAAGAAAATGAAATAAAAGATGTTAGGTATGTTGTAGAAACAAAAATAGACGGATTATCATCAGCATTAGAATATAGAGATGGTAAATTTGTAAGAGGAGCAACAAGAGGAAATGGTTTAGTAGGAGAAGATGTTACAGAAAATTTAAAAACAGTTAAAACTATACCACAAGAAATAAAAGACAAAATCAATATAACGGTTCGTGGAGAAGTATTCATTAGCAAAAAAGATTTTGAACAAATGAATCAAGAAAGAGAAGAAAATGAAGAAGAATTATTTGCAAATGCAAGAAATGCAGCAGCTGGTTCACTAAGACAGCTAGATAGCAAAATAACAGCAAAAAGACCATTAGATATATATATATTTAATGTGCAGAAAATAGAAGGAAAAGAATTTAATTCTCATTTTGAAGAATTAGAATACTTAAACAATCTAGGATTTAATGTTAATCCAGTTAGAATTTATTGCAAAACAATTGAAGAAATAAAAAAGGCAATTCAAAAAATAGGTGATGACAGAGAAAATTTGACATTTGGAATTGATGGAGCAGTAGTAAAAGTTGATGATTTGCACTTTAGAGAAATATTAGGAACAACTGCTAAAACTCCAAGATGGGCTGTTGCATATAAATATCCACCTGAGCAAAAAGAAACAACTTTAAAAGATATAGTATGCCAAGTTGGAAGAACTGGAGTAATAACACCAATGGCAATCTTAGAACCAGTTAAAGTTGCAGGTTCAACAATATCAAAAACAACACTTCATAATGAAGATTTTATAAAAGAAAAAGAATTAAAAATAGGAGATACAGTTGTAATCCAAAAAGCAGGAGATGTAATACCAGAAATAGTAGAAGTAAAAAAAGATAAAAGAACAGGAAAAGAAAAAGACTTTGAAATGCCAAAAACTTGTCCAGTATGTGGAGCGCCAGCAATAAGAGAAGAAGGAGAAGCGGCAATAAGATGTACTGGAATAGAGTGTCCTGCAAAATTATTTAGAAATCTAGTTCATTTTGTATCAAGAGAAGCAATGAATATTGATGGATTAGGAGAAAGTATAATTCAGCAATTACTTGATAGAAAATTGATTGCAAATATTGCAGATATATATACTCTAAAATTTGAAGATATAGCATCATTGAAGAAAAATGGAAAGAAATTTGCTCAAAACTTAGTAGATAGTATTGAAGCAAGTAAACAAAATGACTTATATAGATTGATAACAGCATTAGGAATAAGACATGTAGGAATAAAAGCATCAAAAATATTAGCTAAAAAATATAAGAATATAGACAATTTGTTAGAAGCAAATTTCGAAGATTTAAGTACAATTGCTGATATTGGTCCAGTAATGGCAAATAGTATAATTGAGTTTTTTGGACAAGAACAAACAAAAGACTTGATAGCAAAACTAAAAGAAGCAGGAGTTAATACAACATCATTAGAAGAAGAACTGGCAGACAATAGATTTGAAGGAAAAACATTTGTATTGACAGGAAGTCTTGAAAAATTCACAAGAGGAGAAGCAAGTGATATTATAGAAAAATATGGTGGTAAAGTATCAGGTTCAGTATCTAAAAAGACAGATTATGTATTAGCAGGAGAAGAAGCAGGAAGCAAGCTAACAAAAGCACAAAGCCTTGGAGTAACAATAATAACAGAAGAACAATTTGATGAGATGGTTAGTTTGGGGACAGGTTCGGAGTGACCATTTTTGGATACTTTGGGGACGCCACTAACCAAATAGTAATAATTTATGGAGAAAGGAACGAAAAGATTAATGGAAGATTATACATTTGAAAGAATGTGGTTTGACTTAAAAAATGGATATCAAATATATTATACTTATGTTGGAAACAGATATCTTTTATTTAAAACAGCGGAGAATTGCTATACACAAAAACTATTATCAGAGCACAAAAAAAATCCACAACCAAAAATGTTGATGTTGACTTTAAAAAGAGTCAAAGAGATGTTTCCATATATGGAAGACATTGAATATAAAATGACAACAGAAGATTGAAGAAAAAAAGTTAGAAAGGTATGAAGTAAAAATGGCAACAATTATTGATGGAAAAGAATTAGCAAAAAAAATAAGAAAAGAATTAAAAGTTGAATGTGATGAATTAAAATCAAAAGGAATAAACCCAAAACTTGCAGTAATAATGGTTGGAGATAATCCAGCATCTAAAGTGTATGTAAGAAACAAAAGTAGAGCATGTGAAGAAATCGGGATAGAATATGAAGAAGATCTTTTATCAGATGAAACAACACAAGAAGAATTGATTGACTTGATAAAGAAACTGAATGAAGATAAAAGTATAAATGGAATCTTACTACAAAGTCCAGTACCAGAACATTTAAATATAAACCAAGCATTTAAAACTATCACATATAGAAAAGATGTAGATGGTTTTACACCATCAAGTGTAGGAAAATTGTGTATAGGAGAAGATACATTCATATCATGTACGCCATATGGTGTTATGAAAATGTTTGAAGAGTATAATATTGACTTAACAGGTAAAGATGTGGTAATATTAGGAAGAAGTAATATTGTTGGAAAGCCTTTGATACAATGTTGTTTATCAAAAAATGCAACTGTTACCGTATGCCATTCTAAAACTAAAAATTTAAAAGAGCATACAAAAAGAGCAGACGTAGTAATTTCAGCAATCGGAAAAGCTAAATTTGTTACTAAAGATATGGTCAAACCAGGAGTTGTTATAATTGATGTTGGAATTAATAGAAATGAAGATGGAAAACTTGTTGGTGATGTTGATTTTAAAGAAGTTGAGCCAATAGCAAGTTATATAACACCAGTTCCTGGAGGAGTTGGACCAAT
>CAWVDV010000077.1:0-4512 GCA_963928115.1 Bacillota bacterium
ATATATAATTATAATCATGATGAACAAGATATTTTCACTAAAATTGCTAAATATCACATTGATTTTGAGAAAATACATCCTTTTGAAGATGGCAATGGAAGAACGGGTAGATTGCTTATAAATTACGAATTACTAAAGAATGATTTACCGCCTGTTGTTATAACAAAAGAAGATAGAGTAAAGTATTTTGAATTTTTAAGAAATAATGATAGTAATGGATTAGCTGATTGGATAAAAGAGTTATCAGTAAGAGAAAAAGAAAGAATGGGGAAATTTGGACATGAAAAAAAATAAAGAAGAAAAAATATCATTACAAAATAGAAAAAAAGAAATTATAATACTAATTATTTCAATTGTTATATTATTAATTTTTATTTGTGCATTTCCACCAATAATTTATATTGTAATAATAGGTTGGTTTATTTATGAATATTTTTATTTTAAAAGTGATAAATTTCTTAAAATAAAAAATAGTATAAAGGAAAATACTAAAAAATGTAATGAGTTAAATGCACATATTGAAGATTTAAAAAAAGCATATATTAATATAAAACAAATAGACTATGGACAAGCAAATTATATTGATAATAGCAAATATAATTATAGAAGACCTGAATTAAAAAGAATGAAAGAAAATAACAATGTGTATAATTGTTCATTAACAGTATGTAAAAATGCACAGAATCAACCATTTAAATATATTTGTAAATATTTCAATATTAAACCAAATGAAGAAACATTAGAAAATTTTGAAAATGTACTAAATGACTTTTCAGCAGCTGAACAAGGTAAGCAGTTGCTTAAAAATGAAAGAGACCAAATATTAAAAGGTATAAGCGAACAAATTCCATTACTCATTATAAAATTTAGAAGAAATAAATTAATGAAAAAACTGGGATTTGATAAAATTGATTTCAGCCAATTATATTTTCCTAAATATACTTTCAGATACGTAAGCGCTGGAGGAAATAGCTCTATGTCTTGCGATGTTGTATTTAATATAGAGAATTTAGATAGATTTATAAAATATCTATCAGAAAGCATTAAATTTAAGAAAAGTGTAGCTGGGCAAAGGGCTTTAATGACATCATCATTACGAGAAAAAATAAAAAAAAGAGATAATTATACTTGCCAAAAATGTGGTTTGTCAATAAAAGATGAACCAAACTTATTACTTGAAATCGATCATATTATACCACTTTCAAAAAATGGTTTAACAACAGAAGATAATTTACAAACATTGTGTTGGAGATGTAATAGGACAAAAGGGTCAAAGATAGAAAAAGAAGTTATTGAAAATAACTAATTGAAATATAAAAATTTATAAACATCAATTGCATTTAAACTGCATTCAAATTAATATATCGATAGAACATGATATTCTCATATTCTATCGATACAAAATTTACTCAACAACAACTTTTTGTTTTATGAATTTTTTCTTTCCGGTTGGATAATATACACCGACACATTCATTTAAATATCCATTTGATATAAAGTTATCTAAACATTCTCTTAATTGAGTTAATGCTCTTATTGGCATTTCCATATTTAATGTTACAAATTTTTCTGCAATCTCGTTATAAATTTCTTCATAAGAGAATTTACCTTTTTGAGATTTTTCATGGATAATTAAACAAATTAATGGTGAGTAATCTCCATTTTTAAATTGCCGTTCAAAAAATTCCTTTTTTAGTTGAGCCATAATAAAACTCCCTTAACTAATCAGTTTGCGAGTTATTTTTAAAGGTATTATTAAAATACCACCATGCAAATGGGATATATGCAATGCTAAAAGCAATTATTGTACCTGTATCAAATGGATGATTTAAATCATTTGGTACAATATAAACTATTGTAATGTATAACATTACAATCCCCATATACATCAGAAACTTGTGCATAAAATTATTGTACTTCTTGCTCATATTTCCTCCTTAAATAAATTTATTAGTAGTATACGCATCATCTATGTCAACTCCATAAGGAGATTAAAAAAATATAATTAGCCAACTAGCTAAGATTATGTCTACAATATATCACATTTTTAGTTAAAATTCAACCATTTCAAGTTATATCGCAGAATAAAAATGAAAAAATTTTGTTCCTATTTTGATATTTTTTTGTTAGTATTCTCATTAAATTTTAGAATTTACTAATTAAAATTCCATTTTTTGCGTTTATCATCATCTCCGTAAAAAAACAAATCATCATCCAAAAAACCATTAGAAACCTTGTAATAAAAATTCAAACACCTAGCCATATAATCAGGCTCAACATTAAAATAAGAAGCAATGTGACTTGCAGACCTAAAACCAGACTCTATAAGAAACTTAATTTTTTTATAAGGAAAAAACTTAAGCCAAGCAATCACATCAGCCTTATACTCCATATTTTCAATCAAATCAAAAGAAGAATTTTCCCTATAATACGAATCAGAAAAATAATGACCTAATTCTTGAATAATAACAGTAATTTCAGATGCTTCACAATCAATTTGAGTATCATCAACAACAATTGCAGTAACACCCTTAAAACATGCAATAGCACCACGAGTAGAAACTAATTTATGATTGATATAATAAATTCCCTCTTCATCCAAAATCTCATATAAATCATTTATCTTCATCTGTATTATTCTGTTCTTCCAAATGTTGTTTTAACAACAAGCCTTTCATAATATTTTTCAAAGTTTCCCTATTTTCTTCATTCAAACCTTTAATTCCATTAGAAAAAGCAATATCCAAATCATCCAAGTCAGGAATTGAACGAACATCAGAAACCCCTAACAAATAGTCTATATTACAATCAAAGATACGTGACAATTTCAATAAAATTTCCATGCTAGGCTTTCTCAATTCATTTTCATATAAACCAATAATACTTTTAGAACAATTTAGTTTATTTGCCAAATCCTGCTGAGTAAAACCAAATTCTTTACGCAATTGTTTAATCCTATTCATAAAAACCAATCTCCTTGTCAGTCATTATAGCATAAACCTAATATAGTTTACAACAAATTTTTTACAAAAGTCAACTAAAAGTATACAAAAAATGTAAAAAATATATTGACAGTCTACTAAAAGTAGATATATAATGATAAAAAAGGAAACCAAAGAATAAATGAATTCAATTATTGGATTTGTAGAAGGAGGAAATATGTTTGCAAATTTTTTTAAACAAAATAAAAAATTAGAAAAAGAAAAAAACAATTTACTTAAAGAAAATCAAAAATTAAGAAAGATGAATTGGAATAATAATTTAAAAATAACAAAAGCAAAAATTTTAGCAACAAAAACAATAAAAAAACTTGATGAAATACAAAATATAGATAGAAAAGGAATTAGAGAAGAAAGTAAAAGAAAAGAAAGAAATGTGTTAATTAGTGATTTAAAAGAAAATTATTCAGAAATAATTAAGCAATTAACAGATATAAAAGTAATTCAATAAAATATAAATTTTAATAAAATCGTAAATGCTATTAAATAAACAAAAGAGGGTTATAAAATTGAAAAAACATAATTTAAAAAAGATAAAAGGAATTAGAAAAAGACTTGATAAAGTTGTAATAAAATATGGGTTACATTCAATAGAAACAAGAAAAATAAGTGATGAAATTGATATAAAAATAAATGATTATTATAAGAGTATTGAACAAATAAAATATCCAAGAAATAGCAATATGAATGAATACAAAGAAAAGTCTTATCAAAAAATAAAAGAAATTGTATTAAATACTAAAAAGTTCCCAACGGTTAAACAATGGGACAAAATTGCAAAAGAAGGAGGCTTTTTATCACACATATCTTTGGAATATATGATGAAAAGTAATTGGAATAATTTGAGAGTAAAAACATTAAGAGAACTAAATATTGAAATTTAAATGTCGAAAGCAAGATTAAAATCCTTGACAATATCTGTAAATCCTATAAAATATAAAAAGAAAAATAAGAAACAGATAGAAAAGAAGGTATTTTATTCATGGAAACTTCAAAAAAGAAAGATTTATTAAAAAAATTTTTAGAAAAAAGAATAGAAGAAAACAAGAACTTATTTTCACATCAAGAATTAGAAATAATAAAACAAAATCCCAATCTAATCAAAAAAATATATATCTTAGGAATCAAAGATACGGAAAATACCATAAATGGCTAATAAGTAACAAAAAAGAACTAGATTACTTGCTTAAGGAGAAATCTAGTTCAATAAACAAAAAATAAACATATAAATATATGATTTATTGAGTTGATTTTAGCAAAAAAAACTTGACAAGTCAATAAAAATACGAATAAATTATAAAAAAACTAGAAAAAATAAAAAAGAAGTGATATACTTGCATTATAAGAAGGAGGATAAAATATGGGAGAAGAATTAAAAAAGAAATTATTTAATGTAAAAAAGGACGGTTGGGAAGATGCAAACGAAGCAGAAAGAAAAGAAATATTTGATATATCAGAAAAATATATGGAATTTTTAAATCAAGCAAAAACAGAAAGAGAATTTATAAAAAAA
>CAWVDV010000078.1:0-3891 GCA_963928115.1 Bacillota bacterium
CCAGTTTAAGTTGGGCCGAAACCAAAACATAGCAAATACTGAAACAAAAAATCCAATTCCAAAAAACAAATCTGGTAGCCAGTCTAATTTTTTAAAACTAGCATTCCGAAATACATTAATTAATGATAGTTTCATAATATATACCTCCTTAATTTAAGTTATGTCAATTATATATTAGATTTCATTATTTTTCAAGCAAATAACAAAGAAAACTAAAAAAATATTGGATTTTATTTTAAATACACATAATTTAAGTATCTTTTGTAAATAATAAGTAAAAAATTTAGTTAGATGGATTTAGAGGTCCGTCCCCAAATCCCTAAAAACAGGGATTTTAAGGACCGTCCCCAAATCCCTGTTTAGGAGGATGAATATATGTATAATTTTAGAACAGATTTAGCATCTGAAAGAAGAGATTTGTATCAAAAAGCAAATAATATTGAAAATCAAATTGATGGAATTGAGAGTGAACAGGAAGACGTAGATGAAAATATAAAAATTGAAAGAGTAAAAATAACAAATGGGAATGGTGAAAAAGCAATAGGAAAACCAATAGGAACATATGTAACTATTGATATTAAAAAATTAAAAATTGCACAAGAAGATGAGATACAAAAAGCATCAGAGACATTAACAAATGAGCTAAGAAAATTGATTGATGTGCATATAGACAAACAAGGAGAAATTTTAGTAGTAGGACTTGGAAATGTCTATGTAACACCAGATAGTTTAGGCCCTAAAGTTATTAATGAAATTGATGTTACAAGGCATTTAATAAATTATTTACCACAATATGTAGAAGAAGGAACTAGAATGGTAAGTGCAATAGCACCAGGTGTTTTAGGGACAACAGGAATTGAAACTGTTGAAATTTTAAAAGGTGTAGTTGATAATATAAAACCAAAACTTTTAATTGTAATTGATGCCTTAGCTTCAAGAAGTATTGAAAGAATCAGTAGTACAGTTCAACTTTCAGATACAGGGATTGTACCAGGTGCAGGAGTTGGAAATACAAGAAGTGAAATTAGTCAAAATTCATTAGGAATACCAGTTATTGCGATTGGAATACCAACAGTTGTAGAAACAGCAGTATTAGTAAATGATTCACTTGATTTGTTTATAACTAAATTGCAAGATGAGGCAAAATCAAATGATTATTTAAATCAATTAAAAGAACAAGATAATTATGAAGAAATAAAAGAAGCTTTAAACCCTAAAGAATATAACTTGATAGTAACCCCAAAAGAAATTGATGATTTGATTGAAAATATGAAAGATGTTGTTGCAAGAGGAATTAATTTTGCAATGTAATATAGGAAGAAAAAGATATATTTATATATTTAGAAGTAAATATATCTTTTACTAATTTTAATAATACTATGAATTGTAGAAAAATATTTTATTAAATTATTGAAATAGCGTTTTTCTATTGTTATAATAATAGCAAAAGTAGGAGAAGTAGTAAAACTAAAGAAAAAGGGGGAAATATAATGTTAATAAACAAAAGTAAAGAAAATGAAGAACAAGAAAATAAAATAGTAGAAACGAGAACAATTGAACAATTATTAAGAGATTTGAGACAAGAAAAAAATTGGTCTTATTGGAATGTGGTAGATGAATTAACAAGAAAAGGGATTATATTAAATGAGAAAACAATAAAGAAGTGGGAATATGGATTGGAATATCCAGATTTAGATATAATATATAAATTGTCAGAAATATATTTAGTACCAAGCGAAAATTTTGTAATTGCAAAAAATAATAGTTTTAAAGAAGGATATGAAACTATACATATGGAGCTTATAAAAAGAATTTGTTATATAACAGGAATTTCTATTAAAGTTGGGTATATAGCTATGTATGTATTCATAGGATTAGCTTTAATATGGTCATTGTTATTTTTTGTTGGTAAATGCAATGAATATTTATTAGTTAGAAGTATAATGAATTAATTAAATAAATAAAATAAAAAATATTGCAAAAAGAAAATGGTTATTATATAATTCAATTAATATCAAATTTAGTAAATAAAAGGAGGAAAAGATATGGAAGAAAAAGAAAAGAAACAAGAGGAAGTAAAAAAATCAACAGAAGGAACAAATAATACTGTAAAAGAAACAAAAAGTACTGAAAAAAAGACTAATGCAAAAAAGAACGACGCAAGTAAACAAGAAGTTAAAAAAGAAGGAGACAAGAAAAAAGAGAATAGTAAAGTAAAAGGAAAAGTAACTGTTGAAGGTAAAAAATCAAAAAAAGCACCAATAATAACAGTAATTGTAATCATAGCTATCATAATTTTAGCCATTGTGTTATATGTAGTATTTGCAAATGGGCCAAAAGGTGTAGTTGAAGGAATGTTTAATGCACTAAAAAATGGCGATTATGATAAAGTAAATGAGTATATTAATTATAATGAAGTAATATCATCATCAGATATACTTGACAGTGAGAGTTTAGATGAAGAAACAATGAATTTATTATTTGAAAAACTAAGTTGGAAAATTACTGAAACTACTAAAGAAGAAAATACTGCAAGTGTAACTGTTGAAGTAACAAATAAAAATTTTAGAACAATAATTGCAAACTATATGCAAAATGCATTAAGAGTAGCATTTAGTGGACAAGAATTAAGTGATGCAGAAATGGAAAATTATTTTCTAGAAGAACTAAGAAATGAAGATGTAGAAACAACTACTACAACACAAATTATTAATTTAACAAAACAAGATGGAAAATGGGTAATTAATACAACAGACACAAATTTAATAGACATATTATTACCTGGATTAAATGAAGCAGTAAATTCATTAAGCTAATATGATGTTAAATATTAAAAAAGATAAGTATATCTAGAAGTTTTAAGACTTCTTAGGTATACTTATTTTTGAATTCTTTAATATATTATCAATATTAGAATTTTTATAAAATTCACAAATATTACAATCAGTACATAAATTAACTCTATTTTCAAATATTAATTCTAAGGTTTGTATAAATTCATCAATTGTATTATCAATCAAGTGAATATAAATCTTTTTCGGAACTAAATTCAACAATGAATTTAAAGTAAAATCATTTGAAGAAAAAGAAATATCACTTAAATATTTAGCATTAAAAATATCACTATCTGGAGCAATGATATTTTTATCCTTGTCTAATAAAATTGACTCTGATGAAGAATATATCAAATGAACAAGTTCACATTTAGAATCTTGAGAATTTATATATAATTTAAGCAAAGATACAAATTCAAGATATTCTTTTTCAATTAAAAAGTGATTTACAGCATTATTTACAGTATCATCTAAAATCGAAAAATATTCTTTAAGTCTAAAATAAATAAAACCATCTAAATAAAGAACCCTATTGTCTTTAATAAAATCATAAAAAACGTTATATAATATTTGAAATTTCTTATCAAAACAATTAATATAGTCATCTGCGAAAATATCAAAACAGAAAGAAAGAATTTGTTCTCTTTCTTGGCTATTAAAATAAAAATAATTTTGCAATAAGATGTGTTTCAAAAAATCTTCTTCTAATTCATCTATTACTAAAAAGGAAAGGATAGAAGAGATTTTGGAATAAAAAGAGGGAAAATCTTTACCTACATAGTGTATTATAATATTTTTATAATGTTTAAATTGATTTTCGGAAAAAAATATATTTTCTAACTTGCTATATTTTAATTCATTTAATAGATACGAAATAATATTAGAATCATTTGTTTTAATGCATAGTGACTTCATAAAAATCCCCTTTCTAATAAATTTAGTATCTACTAAATGTAAAAAACTTATACATTATAATATGCTAAATTATTAAAAAGGTGTCGCGTTGGGATGTCGTGTTGGGGACGTTTCTCATGCGACATTGAATATTAAAAGATGT
>CAWVDV010000079.1:0-6303 GCA_963928115.1 Bacillota bacterium
CACCCATCCTGGGTTATCTGCTGGGTCAAATCTTAATCCTTCTGGTACATAGTCTGTTATTTCTTTTACATATCCAGGTATGTCTCCCTCATTTGTTACTCTTATTTTATATCTGAATTTTACTATAACATCATTGATATTTTTTCTGTATAATTCTACTTTTACTATTTCTTCTGGGTCATCATATGGTCCATGTCCTGTTTCTGTTATTGTTTCTTTACCATTTTCTATTACTATTGCTTGTGTTACCCATTTTCTTAATGCTAAGTCAAATTCTTTTACTATTACTTTTTCAAAGTCGTCATCATCTTGTTGTCCTGGTATGTATTCTCCTGTTTCATCACCTTTATATCCTGGTAAGTCTTCATCATCTGGAAGTTCTACATTATCACTTTGAGAATCTCTATCTGTTGTTTCTTCTTTATTATCATCTAAGTATTCTGTGATATCTGCTATATTTGTAACATTCTCACTTGTTGGTGTTCCTTCTACTACTCTACACATAACAGGTACTTCTCTATATGATAATACATATTCATCATTTTCATTTAATTCTGCTTTATTTATAATTGTATCCTCTAAGTATCTTGTTGTTAATGTTCTTCCATCTTCAGATACTTCCCATCCATATTGGTCATTGAATTCTCCATCAACATATTCTAAGTATGGTGGTAGATGGTCTTTTATTTCTGATGCGTATCCATCTATATCTCCTTCATTATATACTCTTAACATGTAGATTACGATATTATTTCTTTGTACCAATACTGGCTCTTTTGTATGGTTATATATTGCTGTAGTTATTAAGTTTCCATTTTCATCTTCTGTATTTAATAATGATGTATCTACAACTGGTGCTCTTGTATATGAACCATCGTCATTTCTTAAATATTCATCTTCTTCAATTGTTTCATCATCACTTACTGCTATAATGAATTTTCTTAATGCTAAGTCAAATGATTGTAGTACTACATTATCATAATCTTCATCATCTTCATATTTTACCCAATCTTCTGTATCAGAATCTCTATCATCTACTGGATTTCCTTCTTCATCACAATCTTCTGTAATTGCTGCTTCGTTTCTTATAACTGTTCCAGCAATATTATCTGCTATTACTTTAAATTTAACAGATACTTCTTTATATGATAAATCTTCCTCTGTTTTTGTTCCATCATTTCTTCCAAATGCATCTATCAAATTGCTTCCTGGTGTTCCTTCATTTTCTTTAGATAAGTAATCTGTTGAAATTTGTATAATTCTTTCTCCTGATTCATCATATACAAAATTTCCCCATAAAAAGCTTTGGTTAAACTCAATTGCTTCTTTTTCAGCATCAGTTAATGTTTCGTCTGCTTCTAATTCATCGCCTGTTTCTTCTGACCATAAAAATTCTAATCCTTCTGGTACATCTTCTGTTATTTCTTGTGCATAACCATCAATTGTTCCTTCATTATATATTCTAAATGTATATGTAACTATATCTCCTTTTTTTACTCCAACTGGTTCTTTGTTCATTTGATAATCTGCTGTTGTTGAAACTATATTTCCATTTGAATCTGTTACATTTAAATCACTTACATCTATACTTTCAATTCTTTCTGGAACGTTTTGATTATTTACTGCTACTATTCTTTTTATTAATTTTAAGTCAAAAGTTTCTGGTAATAATACTAATTTTTCAAAGTCATCATCATCTTGTTGTCCTTTATAATAATAATCTGAATCTGTTAAGTCTGATTTATTATCATTTCCAGTATAGTCTGACATATTATCTTTATTTACATTTGGTGTTGTTGATGGTTCTGAATCTCTGTCAGCTCCTTCTTGATTTGTTATTGTCACACTATCTTCTGCATCATATTCTTCTGAAATCCATGCAACATTTGTTAATATTGTTGAATTTTGAGTATCTGGTGTTGCTGTTACTGTACATTCTATCTCTATAGTTTCTGAGTCTAAATTTCCATCTGTATAAGGGTCTAAATTTTCAGTATTACTAGCATTTCTTTTTAAACTTAATCTATTAGTTGCCTCATCATAGCTATCTAATTCAAAGTTTCCACTTACAACTTGAGAAAATGTTAATCCTTCTGGTAATTGGTCTACTATTTTTGTCGCTCTACCAGATTTTTCTCCCTCATTATATATTGTAATTCTATAAGTTACTACATCACCTGATTCTATAAGCACTGGGTCTTTTTTGTGTCTATATGTAGCTGTTGTACCTGAAGCTAATGTTGATTCATCAATATTTGGAACTCTTACATTTGCTCCTGTTAATTCCACTCCATTTACTTCAGTAATGTATTTTCTTAATGCTAAGTCAAATTCTCTTTCATCATGTGGTGTAATAGTTAATTCAGTTGGTACTGATACCTTTTCTTTTTCTGGTATTACAATTGGTTGCTCTGCACTATTTCCACTTGAAACCCAAAGTGTTAATGTCGTATTGCTATAATTAACATCTATATTTACACTAATATCTTCAATATTTTTAGTATTAGGCACTGATATATAAAAATTTTGTCCTACTAAATCTTCTACTGTTGTTCCTTCAGGTAATTCTGCTTGGTTGCTATCTAATAATTGATAGTCAGATGTTTCCTCTTCCGCTTCTTTAACAACAAAATCAATAGTATATGGAGATGGATTATTTGCATTTTCTGAAATGTTTATTGGTCCTATTATGAAATTACCATTACTTTCTTCATAATCTAATCTTGTTGTATTTACTTGTGCAGGAGCTCCTGTTGGTTGTATTCCGACATTATCATATTTAGGTGCATTTTCTATTGCTTTATTTACTAAATATCTATATAAAATTTCTGCTTGTAATTGCCTTTGCTGTCCTTCTCTCGTGTCAAGATTATAATCTGATAAAGAAGAATATGATATTCCATCATTTTCTGTATAATAAAGCCATCCAGCAGATGTACTATCCATATTATCAAATATACCATTACTTTCATCATAATTAGTAAAATACCATAATGCTGCTTGTTGAACTGCTTCTATGTCATCATCTGTTAAATTATATGTATAAGTAGGAATTTGTGCATCCTGTAATAAAGCTTGTCTTTCTTCCTGTGTAGATGACTTACTATAATAGAATAAATCCATCATAGCTAATATTGCACTATATTTACTTACTTGAGTTCCATCGTCTAGGGTAATAATTCCTGTTGCTAATTCGTTTAAAATTTGATTTTGATTTTGAGTTTGTAAAGTTGCTCTTTCAGTTTTCATATCATAATATGTATCATAAGTAACTCTTCTATCTACATTTACAAATCCCGCTCCTGATTTTAAACAATATATATTATTTTCAGAATATGTAGCTGATGTCTCACTTTGATATTGAATTAAGTTCCATATTTTAGCTCCATTATCATTTGGATTACCTATTGCATATCCTAGTCCACTCTCTAATTTTGTCTCTGTAATACCTATATATAATGGTGTATTAGCCAAACGTGCATAAGTCACATTTGTATATAACAAAGCATTAATTATAAAAGCAACTACAAATGCTACAATCATAAATATTTTCTTCACTTTCATAGTTTTCTCTCCTTCTAATAATATATAAGCTATCACTTATATTTTGACACTTTTTTTTACTTTAGTCAATAGGACTTTTTTCTCATTTTTTATTCTTTATTTATATCCTTACGGACATAAGGAATATAAAACATTAATATAAATTAAAATTTACATTACAATTATATTACATTTTTATATTAAAATCAACATTTTACGTAAATTAATTTCATTTTTTCTTATTGCCCTAACATTATTTAATATTATCATATTTTTTATAAAAATTTATATAATATAAAGAGGTATTTAAGTATGAAAGTTTTATTAAAAAAATCCACTTACATATTAATCACTTTTTTCATTGTAATCTCATCATTTAATTATAGTTTTGCGGAAGATTATAATACTTTAGAGGCTTCTTCTATAAACTCTCGTTCCTGCATAGTCTATGATAGAAATTCTCATATGATTTTATATGGCAAAAACGAAACAAAACAAGTTAAAATGGCTTCTACTACAAAAATTATGACTTCTTTAATAATTATAGAAAATTGTAACCTATCAAAAACAATAGAAGTTTCCAAAAAAGCCTCTGGAACTGGTGGTTCTAGATTAGGATTGAAAGCTGGAGATAAAATTACAATAAAAGATTTATTATATGGGCTTATGCTATGTTCTGGAAATGATGCAGCAGTGGCACTTGCTGAATATGCTGGTGGAGATATTCCTGGATTTGCTGAATTAATGAATAATAAAGCAAAAGAATTAGGACTTGCAAATACTCACTACGAATCACCTCATGGATTAGATTCTGATGGACATTATACAACTGCTTATGAGCTTGCTTTACTTTCTGATTATGCCCTAAAAAACGAAACATTTGCTAAAATTGTTGGAACAAAGAATTATACTGTCACAATCAATGGTTACCCTAAAAATTTGTCAAATACCAATGAACTACTTGGATATTTAAATGGTGTTTATGGCGTAAAAACTGGTTTTACTAATGGTGCTAATAGATGTTTAGTATCTGCTTGTAAAAGAGATGAAATGGACATTATATGTGTAGTTTTAGGTGCTGACACAAAAAAATTCAGAACTCAAGATAGTATTAAATTAATTGAATATGCTTTTAAAAATTTCACATATATTAATGCAAATCAAATAGCAACTGAAAATTTTGAAAATTGGAAAGATGAAAATTTAAAATATATAAATATTTATAAAAGTTCTTCTGATTCATTTGATTTTGAAATAGAAACTTGTGAAAATCCTATATTATCAATAAACAAAAATGATATTAATAATATAGAAACTTCTATTTCTATTAATACTAATTTAGAAGCACCTATATCATCAAATACGGTAATTGGCAACCTAACTCTAAGTTTAAACAATCAAACTTTAATTGCTTTAGATATTATAAATACTAATGATATTAATCGAAAAAATATTAGTTATTATTTAAATTATTTCTTCTCTAATTATTCAAATATTTTAGAGCAAGTTCTAGATTATTAAACTATCAAAAAAGGCCTAAATAAATATTTTATACTTATTTAGACCTTTTTGAATTATTTTACATTTTCTTTGATGTAATCAACTACATCTCCTACTGTAACAACTTTTTCTGCATCACTATCTGGAATTTCAATATCAAATTCTTCTTCTAAAGCCATAACTAATTCAACTATATCTAATGAATCAGCACCTAAATCATCTATAAAAGAAGCTTCCATTGTTACTGCTGTATCTGCTACTCCTAATTGTTCTACAATAATCCCTTTTACTTTTTCTAAAATTTCTTCTGAACTCATATCTCCGAGTTCACCTCCTCTCAAGTTTTTAATGCTCAATTCATATTTCATTTATATTATATGTTTTCCTATTTGTCAAGTAAAATATCAAAATATTTTTATTTTATACTACCAAGTCAAGACTTTTTTTCTTTTTGCTTAGTAAATTCTTCAATCATCTTATCAACAGCTTTATTTTCAACAAATTTTTCAGCTTGAATAATTGTATATTCAAATAGTAATGCATCACTACTACCATGTGCTTTTACAACAGGTTTTTTTACTCCTAAAAATAATGCTCCACCATATGATTTATAATCCATTTTTTTAGAAAATCTTTTTATTGCTGGCAAACAAGGTATAGCAACTATTTTTGTTAATAAACTACTAGTTAAACTTTCTGTTAAAGTTCTTTTTACAAATTTACCTAATCCCTCAGTTGTTTTTAAAAATACATTTCCTGTAAAGCCATCTGTCACTATTGCGTCTATCTTTCCAGAAAAAGCATCTCTTCCCTCTACATTTCCTACAAAATTTATATCTAATTCTTCAGATTTTTCTTTCAAAAGATTGTAACTTTCTCTAACTAATTCATTTCCTTTTGTTTCTTCAGTTCCTATATTTAATAAACCAATTGCAGGTCTTTCAATCCCATATGTATTTTTTAGATAGATACTTGACATTTGAGCAAATTGCAATAAATTTATTGGCTTACAGTTTGTATTAGAACCTGCATCTATTAATAATAGTTGACTTTTGTATGCTGGCAATATACCTGCTAATGCTGGTCTGTCTATCCCTTTTATTCTACCTACAATCAATGTTGCACCAGTTAATAATGCTCCTGAATTTCCAGCTGAAATAAATACATCTCCTTCATCTTCTTTTAGCATTCTAAATCCTACAACCATTGATGAATCTTTTTTATGTTTTATTGCAACAGTTGGTGTATCTTCCATTTCTA
>CAWVDV010000080.1:0-2663 GCA_963928115.1 Bacillota bacterium
TTTCAAGGGCGATTATCGGATTTTTACCAATATTTAGTTTTCAATGTTCTTTTTCATTATTTTTCATGTAACTTTTTACAATATCTAAATTTTTATTTCTAATATATTATAAACTAATTTTGTCTATATTGCAAAGAAAAAACAGGAAATATCTCTATCTCCTGCTTTTCTTTTTCAAAAGTCATGCGACCTTTGGTGATTATTTCAAACTTATTATTTGATTAGGGTTGTTCTTGCTTGCTCTATGAACTTTTTATAATCATGATTTTCAACATTTACAATAGCATCACAATTATATGCTTTTGTAGAATATTTCCTTAAGAATCCATCTTCTTTTAAAAGATATACTTCATAATCTAAAAAGCTAATGTAGTCCTTTCTCTTAGTGCATATAAAAATATGATCTCCAATTTCCAGTTCTATTTTGTCTCCTTGCTTTTCTTCTCCATATCTAGAAAATATTTTTACTATTTGAGTCTTTCTTTTTTTACGCTTAAAAAGCAATTTTCCATTTTCTTCATGTGCATCAATAAAAATTGATGCATTTTTCTTTTTATTTCCTTCACTTTTTTCTTCATTTTTTCCTAAGTCAAACTCATACCTTTTCTCTTGCCCACTTGTATTTAACAAAAGTTTTACTCTTGCACCTTTTAAAGCCGCCTTTATATACATTTCTTTATCTGAAGTTAAAAGTAATGCTTCACCTTTCAAGCCTAAAGTAGCATTTATTACAGCTTCATCAATTGTCTCTTTTTCTTTCATCTTATACTTAACTTCAAAAAGCTTAAATGATGGAATATTATCTTTTATGATGTGCAATAAATTACATGTACTTGATTTGGTTATAATATTGCTAGAACTCTGTAAGGTGGCTAATTTTTCTAAGACAACATCTGTTATACCTAAGATTTTCCCATCTCGCGCATACTCTTCCAATATTTCAAAAATATTGTCTAAGTTATTAACTGACGTATCCAACATAACAATTGAATAATCATTATCATTTTGAGATGTAGATATAAATTTTTCTACTTTGGAAGTTGTTGTTTGAGTAGATTTGTTCTTAGCAAGGTTCTCTCTCACCTTTGCCTCTTCATCTGGAAATTTAGACAAAGTGTTTTTAATAACATAATCAGAAAAACCTGTTATCTTAGAGAGTTCTATCAAACTTTTACAAGTTTCACTTGCTTCTAAGATTTTAGTTAATCTTCTTTTATTATTAGGCTTCCGCCTTTTTTTCTTCTTTGTCTTACTATTGTTCTTTGCTAAGTTATCCTGAATTTCCTTTGCTTCTTCCGGGAATTTTTCAAATAACTGCTTTATGATATATCTACTATAATCAGTTATTCCAACAATTTCCTCAATTGTCTTGCAGTCTTCGCTTGCAAGTTTCACCTCCTCTAACCGTTTGTTCCATTCTTCCTGTGAAATTCTCATCTTGTTTCCTCCTTTTGTAGTTTGAAATAATTTTGTACTTAAAAAAACAAGTACAATAAAAATAGAATTTTCATTCTATTTTTTATTATACTAAATTTACGTAATTTTTGCAAATTTGTTATGTAATTTATCTATTGTCAAACTTTTTCATTTCTTTTGGTATTACAATTTTATTAGTTTCAATTCTTTTTACTTTTAATAATTCATCTAGTCTCTGCATCATTTCATATTCTTCATGAAAAAACAAGCTAAATAAAGCATCTCTTATTTTGTCAAATTTTGTTTCTTTTTTTATTACTAAACTTGTTTCCACTATTTTTTTCATAATACCACCCTATTTAGAAGTATTATATATTTTATGTTTTAATGCTGTCAACACTTATTTGTCAGTTGAATTTGATTTTCAGGCATAAATATGCTATAATAATAATGATACCAATATGTACAAGATACCTTGGTTTGAACTCAACCAAGGCTAAAAAAGGAGGTAAAAACATGAAAAACTCGCTGTTGGATGAATTAAAAAAATTCAAAGAAAGTCTATTATCAGAAGAACAAGGTAATCAAGAAAAGAAGAACGAACAGGAAGAAATAGATCGGCAAAACGCCGAAACATTTCTAGACACTGAAATCAGGAAACTTTTTCGTTTCCTGATTTCAAAAAAAACTTCTGCAGAAATCTATACTATTTCTGTAGCCTTTCCAAATAAAAGCCGTTATGAAGAGCATGCCTATATAAATACAATAGGCCTCCCTTCGTCTAAGTTGAATTTTGGAAGGGTTGGGCTATATCACTTGCTTAATATAGCCCAACAGTATGGAATAGAAGCAGATTATGTTTCTGAGAGTACCTATGGCTCTCCGGAGCATATCGATTTTAGTATTAAGCTTCCTTGAAAGAGAGCCCTAAAATAGGGCACTCTTTTTAATTTATCACATATGAAATTTCCTAATAAAAGCTTCTTTCACATCTCTTGCACAAAGTATTATGCATAAAATAAAATTAAGAACAGAAATACTACTTGCAATAATACTTAAAACTGGGTTATTTACCATCTTTTCTTCAATAAAAACTACTGGCAACATACTAAATAAAACAATAACTAATTGATATATTGCGTATTTAATGTACTTTTTATAACTTACAATTGTCAATATCAACATTGTTATATTTGAAATCATAATAATAATTGGAATTGAAATTTCGATTGACCAGCCTTGAAATC
>CAWVDV010000081.1:0-3626 GCA_963928115.1 Bacillota bacterium
AATTAATTTTTTATTAACTTGTAAGTGTATAATTTATTGATAAAAGTATTTATAAAATAAAAATAGGGGATGATAACTTGAAGGAAGAATATAATTTTAGAATAAATAGATTGAAAGGCTACTGGCCATCGGGTGAATATAGTGCTAATATAAAAATTATTTTTACTGAACAAAATTTAGAAGTCAGATGTGAAGAGTATAAAGAAAAAGTTATAAATCCAATGAAAAATCCAACAGGAACTTATAAAATTAGTGATATATTAAAAGCAAAGTATGGAAATATTTTTTTAATCTTTGTGCCTCAAGTAATTTTGCTTGCTATTATTATATTACTTGCAATGTCAACATTATTTGATATGAAATATAAATTTATGTATGAACCAATTGCAATAAGTATAATTTTAATAGCAGTTTATATAATATGTACTAGATTAAAGGCTATAAAGATAAATTTAAAAAATGGAGAAAAAATATACATTCCGATAAAAAGTTTGCGTTTTGAAAGTATTGAGGAAAAAGAAAATGCTCAAAGAATTATAGATGAAATAAATGATTTGATAAAAGACAAAAAAGTATTTTAGAAAATAAAATCTAAAATACTTTTTTCAATATAAATGAGTAGTTTATTATAAATTATTAATAAATCTATTTAAGTTAAGGTTGTTCACCTAATGTAATAGTTAAGTCTCTTTCTTCACCATCACGATTTACTTTGACTGTCATTTGATCACCAATTTGATGAGAATTTTTAATTTCATTTAATTCATCCATAGTTTTTATATCTTTACCATCAGCTTGAATAATTACATCACCAATTTTTAGGCCTGCTTTTTCAGCTGCTGAGAAATCATCAATAGCTTTAACGTAAACACCAACAACTAAATTATTTGCTTTTGCTGTTTCTTCATCCAAATCCATACCAGTAATTCCTATATATGGTCTTTTTACTTTACTATATTGAATTAATTGTGATGTAACATCTTCTGTCGAATTAATTGGAATAGCGAATCCCATACCTTCAATACCTTCACCTTCAAGTTTTAAAGTATTTATTCCGATTACTTGACCTTCGCTATTTACTAAAGCACCACCACTATTACCAGCATTTATAGCAGCATCTGTTTGAATTAAAGTATAAGTTTTTCCGTCTGAATCAGTAACTTCACGATTTACAGCACTAACTACACCACATGTAATGCTACTTTCTAGTCCTAATGGATTTCCTACAGCCATTGCAAATTCTCCAACTTTTATATTATCAGAATCTGCAAACTCAGCTTTTGTTAAGCCTGTTTTATCAATTTTAATTACAGCTAAATCAGTTTGCTCGTCTGTTCCAATAATTTTTGCTTCATATTCTGTTTCATCTCCAAATAATGTAACAGTAACTTTAGTTGCTTCAGAAACTTCGTAGAATGAGTTATCAGAAGAAGTTGAAACTATGTGGTTATTTGTTAAAATATATCCATCTTCACTAATTATAATACCTGATCCACTTGCTTGTGCAGTTGTTGCTTGAGTTTGCCTTCCAAACATAGAAATTAATGAATTAACATTATATTCTACTTTTATACCAACAATTGAAGGTAATATTTTGTTAGCTGCATATACTGAAGTGTCAGAATAATTTGATAATGAAGTTTGACTTACATATCCACTATTTTCTGAACTAGATGAGCTATTATTGCTTCCACTTAAACTAGAACTAGTTCCTAAAATTTGTGAACGTATTGATGGGACACCAAAACATGTACCAACAACAACTGCACACCCTACTACTCCACTAAAGAAAGGTAGTAATACACTTTTTCCAAATCCAACTTTTGCTTTTTCTTTTTTGTTATTTTGATAAACTGTTTTGTATGTATTTGGATTTTGAACTGTTGTAAAACTTTTACTTTTTTCTTGACTGTTTTGTACATTTTCATTTACTTTTTTTTCATCCATTTAAAAGACCTCCTAAAATTTATGATTTAATACATATTTTGTATATATATTATCCTATTTTTATATTATAATACAATATGATTGTGAAATTTTTGTGAAAAAAAATGGATTTTTTAAAGACAGATTTTTTAGTGAGTTTAATTTGAAACTATTGAAAAAAATAAAAAAAATATATATAATGGAAAAAAACGAAAGTAAAGGATGATAAAAATGAATATAAAAAAAGATAAAGGTGTAACATTGGTAGCTTTAACGATTACTATTGTTGTTTTGTTAATTATAGCTGGAATTGCTTTGTATAATGGAAAAGGAACTATTCAGGAAGCAAATTTAGAGGCATTAAGAACCAATATGTTACTAATTGAAGCAAAAGCAAAAGGAGTTGTAGAGGAAGCAAATTTTCAATTAGGACCTGATTTCCAAAAAGAATCAGAATTAGGAACAATTAGAACTAATTTATATGTAACTGAAAACAAATTACAAAAATTATCTGATTCAGGAATAACAGTATCATCAGAAATACCAACTGGTGATAATGTATATGTATTTACGCAAGAAACAGCAACTTTATGGGCATTAGACAATGTTTATTCAGAACTTGAAGATGAAGAATATTATTTAATTGAGTTTAATGAAAAAGAAGCAACTGTTGAAATATATAATACTATTGGGTATCAAGGACTTTATTCTTTAACTGATATTGATGAGCTAGATTAGAGGGAACGGAAGTTGAAATGGTTGAAAAATAATTCTTTTCCAACCAGATTTGTACCTTAGGAGGAAACGAGATTAATTATGAACGAGAAAGAATTAGAAAGATTAACAAAAATAAAAGAAATAGAGAAGGAATTATATCAAAAAGGATTTAAAAATATATGTGGAATAGATGAAGCAGGAAGAGGACCTCTAGCAGGTCCTGTTGTTATTGCAGGGGTTATAATGCCACAAGATTCAATGATAGAAGGAGTAAATGATTCAAAAAAAGTATCAGAAAAGAAAAGAGAAAAATTATATGATATTATTTTAGAAGAGGCAATAAGTTATTCTGTTGCGATAGTAGGACAAGATGTGATTGATGAAGTAAATATTTTAAATGCTACAAAACAAGGAGTAACTGAAGTTGTAGATGGATTAGATGTAAAGCCAGATTTAATTTTAGTAGATGCATTAGAACATATAAATACAAGAGGGATACCATATGAACCAATAATAAAGGGAGATGCAAAATGCTATAATATAGCTGCAGCATCAATAATTGCGAAGGTTACAAGGGACAGAATAATGAGAGAGTGGGATGAAATATATCCTCAATATGGATTTATAAATCATAAAGGATATGGAACTGCAAAACATATTGCAGCAATTAAAGAATATGGTTTATGTCCAATACATAGGAGGTCATTTACGAAAAAGTTTGTTTAGTTGAAAAATAATTACAATTTTGGCTGTGTCAAACTTCATTTGAAATTTAATCAACGTACAAAAGTACGCCTCATAAATTTCAAATTTGTTTTCCTTGCCAAAATTTAATTCTTTTCCAACTAATAAAGTATTATTAAGGAAAGGTTATATAAGTAATGAATATTTTAGAGATTATTGAGAAAAAGAGAGATAGTAAGGAATTATCAAAAGAAGAAATAAATTATTTTATTTCTGAATACACAAATGGAAATATTGCA
>CAWVDV010000082.1:0-5231 GCA_963928115.1 Bacillota bacterium
TTTTTTTACATTATATCAAAAGAAAAGAGAAAAATCACAAATTATTGCAATTTTTCTCTTTTACTTTTTCTTAAGTTAATGACATTGGCTGTTCCCTCCTTGCCTTTTACTATATTACTCTTATTGAACGAGATAACTCTTGTATAAATTCTAATTGTAATTGTTCTAATTCTTTAATTGAATTTTCGCTTATACTTTCATTATCTATAAATCTTTTTACATCTTCTATAGCTTTATTTATTCTTTCTTGAAAATTTACTGAATTATTTGGATTATATAAACTTTGTCTTTCTTTTCTTCTTTCTTCTTCCACTGCCTGATATGCATTTATATAACTTGTATCTCCAGATTTATATATCATATTTGGCTCAGACATCTTTTTTCCTCTTTTAAAGACTCTAATTTCATCACACAATCCCTGATTTTCCATGGAAATTATTTCACTTAAAAAAGCTGTGTACATTTTGTCAAAATTCTTTCTAGAAACTGGTTTAGGTGCTATACCAATTTGAGACGCTTTTATATCTCTTTCATGACAAGAAAGTATTGATTCATACTTATCTGTTGCCATTACGTTTATTACAACTTTATATCCTGCATCTTTAAATTTTTTTACAAATTCTATATCTGTATTTCCTTTATGAAAGGTTTTTTCAAAAAGCATGTTCATTTTGCTATTTCTTAGATCTTCATATATTATATTAGATGCTGGTACTGTAAATTTTCTAGAAATACTATAACATTCATCTGCTGGTAATTGTATCCATTTATCATATTCTGGATGCAGTGCTGCTATTTTATCAGAACCTATTTTTATTGCATCTTCTTCATCTTCTGACATTTCATTATTCAAAAAAGTTTCTAATCCTGTTTTTCCTGAACCTGGTGGTGCAACTATAAAATGTACTGTTGGTTTTTTTGATGGCTTTGCTGTTAATTTTAAAGAATATAAAATTTTATCTACAATTTTTTTATCTTCTTCTGATAATTCGTCTTTCAATTTATTTTCCCCTCTCTATTCGATATGTATTAATTATTTCATCTATAACTTCTTCATTAAGCTTATAAACTTGATTTTGTTTATCTTTTATTTCTTTTAGTTCATTCTTAAAATTTACATATAAATTTTGCTTTGAGTTTATTAACCTTGCCATTTTTGATTGTAAAATTTCCAATGCTAATTCTACTTTATATTCTATTTCCATATTTTCCTCCTACTATTTTCATATATTTTATCACAAACTCTTTAATTTGTATACAAAATTAAAATAATTTTCTAAATTATTGAAATTTTCCTACTTATGATATATACTATATTCATAGAAATGGAGGGATAATCATGATAGATTTACATATTCATACAACTGCATCTGATGGTGAATTTTCACCTACTGAGATTGTTAACAAATCATTAAATATGGGATTAACTCATATTGCAATAACAGACCATGATACAGTAAATGGACTTGATGAAGCTATATCATATGGAAAAGATAAAAATATAACCATCATACCTGGTGTTGAATTAAATGCTAAAGTAGATTTAGGTCAAATGCATATTTTAGGTTACTATATTGATTACACTAACAAAGAATTCATAGATATAATGAAAGTTTTTGAAAACGATAGAAATGAAAGAAATGCATTACTTATTAAACAATTCAAAGAAATTGGTATTGATATTTCCATAGATGAGGTTAAAAAATATGCTATTGGTTCTGTTGTTGGCAAACCTCATTTTGCAAGAGTTTTAATAGAAAAAGGATATATAAATGATGTTCAAGAAGGATTTGATAAATATTTTGATGTAGAACCTTTTAAAAATATTAAAAGAAGATCTTTTGAACCAGAAAAAATCATTAAAATAATAAAAAATGCTGGTGGCATAGCCGTTCTAGCTCATCCACAATCTCTAAAACTTGATGAAAATAGCTTAAGAAAAAAAATCATTGAACTTAAATCATACGGCTTAGATGGTTTAGAATGTTATCATAGTAAACAAACATATAATGAGATGAAGTTATTTAAGAAAATTGCCGAAGATAACGATTTAATAATCACCTTAGGAAGTGATTATCATAGAGATGTAGCTATTTCTAATATTGAAATTGGGCATGGTAAAAACGATAATCTAATAAATACTAATCCTAATATTGATAACATTATTTCAAATTTAGAAAATGCTTATAAAATTCAGGCTCAAAATATATAATTTTATTTGGAGGTAAATTATGAAAAACAACGAACTAATTTTAATTCTAGACTTTGGTGGACAATACAACCAACTAATAGCAAGACGTGTAAGAGAATGCAATGTATATTCAGAAGTAGTACCTTATAACATATCAATCGAAAAAATCAAAGAAAAAAATCCAAAAGGAATCATTTTTACTGGAGGACCAGCAAGTGTATATGGAGAAGAATCTCCTAGATGTGCAGATGGAATATTTGAATTAGGAATACCTGTTCTTGGAATTTGTTATGGTATGCAACTTATGACATATACACTTGGAGGAAAAGTAGCTAAAGCAAGTAAAAGAGAATATGGAACAACAAATGTAAAAATAAACAACTCATCTTTATTATTCAAAGGTTTTGGAAATAACAATGGCTTTTTAATGAGTCACACTGATTATGTAGAAACCGTACCAGAAGGCTTCGAAAATATTGCCTCTACCCCATCTTGTCCAAATGCTGCAATGGAAAATCCCAATAAAAAACTATATGGAATTCAATTTCATCCAGAAGTTAACAATTCTGTTAATGGAACACAAGTAATTAAAAACTTCTTATTTGAAATTTGTAATTGTAGTGGTGATTGGCAAATTTCTTCATTTGTTAATGAAAGTATTAAAAATTTAAAAGAAAAAATTGGAGACAAAAAAGCCTTATGTGCTTTATCAGGTGGAGTTGACTCTTCTGTTGCCGCAGTTTTATTAAATAAAGCTATTGGAAAAAATCTAACTTGTATCTTCGTTGACCATGGCCTACTTCGTAAAAATGAAGGTAACGAGGTTGAAGAAGTTTTTAGAAATCAATTTGACATTAACTTAATTAGAGTAAATGCTAAAGATAGATTTTTATCAAAACTTGCTGGAGTTACTGACCCAGAGAAAAAAAGAAAAATTATTGGAGAAGAATTTATAAGAGTTTTTGAAGAAGAGGCTAAAAAAATTGGAACTGTTGATTTCTTAGTGCAAGGAACTATTTATCCTGATGTTATTGAAAGTGGATTAGGTAAAAGTTCTGTAATTAAAAGCCATCATAATGTAGGTGGATTACCTGACTATGTTGATTTTAAAGAAATTGTAGAACCTTTAAGAGATTTATTTAAAGATGAAGTTAGAAAAACTGGTTTAGAGTTAGGTATTCCAGAAAACTTAGTATATAGACAACCCTTCCCTGGTCCAGGTTTAGCTATAAGGATTATTGGAGATATAACAGATGACAAATTAGATATTTTAAAAGAAGCGGATAGTATTTTCAGAGAAGAAATTGCAAATGCTGGATTACACAAAAGTATTAATCAATATTTTGCAGTTTTAACTAATTTAAAATCTGTTGGTGTTATGGGAGATGAAAGAACCTATGATTATACAATAGCTCTTCGTGCTGTTGAGACTACTGATTTTATGACAGGTGTTTGGAGTAAAATACCTTATGATGTTTTAGAAAAGGTTTCAAGTAGAATTGTAAATGAAGTTAATCATGTAAATAGAGTTGTTTATGATATTACTTCTAAACCACCTGCAACAATTGAATGGGAATAGGATTTAGGAAACCCCTAAATCCTATTTTTTATCAAAAATAGTTTTAAATACACCTTGGTCAATTAAATTAGCAAAAATATTTTTAACTATAATTAAAACTATTGGTCCAACTAAAAGACCCATAATACCAATTACCTTAAAGCCAGTATACATAGCAATCAAAGTAAAAATTGGATGAACACCAATATTTTTACTAACCAATTTAGGCTCTAAAACTTGTCTAACTACTGACATAATGATTAATAAAATAATAATAGCTATACCTAAATTAATTTCCCCATTCAAAGCACAAATTATGGCCCATGGAATCATAACTGTTCCAGAACCAAGTATTGGAAGTGCATCTACAAACCCAATAAATAGAGCCATAAGCAATGGATATTGAACATTAAATCCAACAATTTGCAAAATATATAATCCAATTAAAGAAATTACAAAAGATACTAATATAAGTGTTGCTTCTGCTTTTAAATATCCACCTAAGGTTTGAATTAAATCTTTTAAATGTATCGAAATCTTTTTTACCCATAATCTGGGTAAATGATGCTCAATTTGGTCTAATATATATATTTTATCTACACAAATAAAATATAGTGCAATTACTGTTATACCTATGCATATAGCTATTGATGGTATACTTGTTACAAAGTTTATTAAATTGTTTAATATGTTTCTTAACCAATCAGAAGCGGTAGTTAGAAAATCTCCTGTAGAATTTTGTATTACTTCTAATATTTCATCTGAAAGATGTATATTGTCAAAATTAAAATAATTTATTAAGTTTTGAAATTGCTCATATAACTTGTCAAAGTAATTATTTAAACTCTGTAATAAACTTGAAGATTCTGAAAATAATGTTATCAATAGCCAAGTTAAACCACCTATTATAATAACTGAAACTAAAACAAATATAATAATTGAGCTTGTTCTTCTTGTTAAATGTGTTTTTTTCATTATTTTTTTAATTGCCGGTTCTATCATTAATGATATAATAAATGCAATCAAAAACGGCATATAAAAAATAGATAGCTCTAAAGCTATATATAACCCCAATAAGATTAATACCACATATAAAATATTTTTTAATACTCTTGTCCAATATGACATATTAATAATCATGTTGTTCACCTATTTTTAATATATGTAAAAAATTTTTTATTATGCAAAAACGTGCAATGGGGACGGCCCCGAAATGCATTTAAAAATGCAAAGTAACACGTCCCCATTGCACCCATTGCACTAATTTCCGTTTTTTATTTGTCCTTCACAATTACATATATTTTCAAATGTTGTACATACTTGTTGTTTTCCTAGTTGAGTATCAAAATGAGCTAAATCTCCTAATGTTAATATTCCAACTACTTGATTATTGCTATCACATACTGGTAGTCTTCTTATCTGCTTTTGTTCCATTTTTGTTTGTGCATTTGTCATTTCATCATCTTGTTTACATGTTGTAAC
>CAWVDV010000083.1:0-2577 GCA_963928115.1 Bacillota bacterium
AATCCCTGATAATAGGGATTTTTAGGACCGTCCCCCTAATCCCGATTTAGTTTTCTGTTCTTTTTCTATTTTTCTGTTTCATTTCAAATTCTTCCCAAGATTTACTAAACACGTGATTTGCAAAAGAATCTCTTAATCCAGTAATTTGTTTTAATCTAATAATTTCGTCAAGTTCCATTCCTAAATGTTTTGAAATTTCTTCTTCTGTCCATCCATTTTGTGTTAGCGTAATTACTATATGTGACATATCTATTATTTGATGTGTTCCTCTTGCCCTATTGTGTCTTATAGTACTTGCCATTCTATTTTCTAAGTCCTTGTCGATTGTAACTATTGGAATTTGCTTTAGATGGAAGTATTCTTTAGCACATCTATATCTATGAAATCCATCTACTACTATATATATATCTTGTTCCTTATCATAATATGTTACTATTGGTTGTGTATAACCATCTTCTTCAATGGAATGTTTTAAAAGTCTCATTTCTGGTGGTGCAACTTTGTTAGGGTTGTAGTCATTTGCAATAACCTTATCTATATCTACCATTTTTACATTTAATACTGGAAATTCTATTTTACATTCATTATCTCCTTTATTTTCACTCTTTTTTCTTGCCATTTTGCATTCAATCCTTCCTTTTGTCGTACTTTAATAAGTTACGCATTTTTTGTTTCTTCTTTTTGCTCAGTATATATTGTTACAAAATTTTTAAAATTATCATTATTATTTAAAATAAATCCGCATCTTTCATATAAATCTTTGTATGTATTTGTTACAATACTTGTTGTAATTTTATTTTCTTTTTTTATTCTCTCTAATAATTTTTCTAAGTATTCTTGTTTAGTTGTATAAATATTTTTTATAGTATTTTTTTGTATTGATACAAAAGCTACTATTTTTTCTCCATCTTTATATATATACCATAATTTGTCTGGATCATCATAAATTCTATCATTAGTCTGTCTTTGAACTAATCTAGATCCAAAAAATTTTCCCATATATTCATAAAATTTTTCATCTTTATTTGTTAATTTTAATATCATATTACTCTTTCCTTTCATTTACTTTTTAACTACATTGTTCTTGAATTATTTTTTGTAATGTTTTGTCATCTGTTTTTGTATTTCTATTTAATAGATTATCCCATTTATGTATCATTCTATATAATTCTTGGTCATCATTTTTAGTTTGTGCGAATGATAATCTTCTTAAATAGAAATCATTTTTTTCTATAGCTCTTGCAATTCTTCTCCATGATATCGCTTTCTTTTGATTTTCTAATTTTAAATCAGCTGTATCTGGTATATCTTTTATTTCAACACCATATTTATTTTTGTGCCATATCATGAATTTCTTAATTTTTTTATAATAGTGTCTCATTAAATCATTATTATATATTCCTATACTTTCTAATAAAAATATTGTATATTCTTGCCAAGACATGAATTCAGGTTTACATGACTTTATATTTCCTAATGCAGTTGTTTTACAATATACATTTCCGAAATTCACTCCATTTACTCTATTTAAGACCTTGCCCCATGTTTCATATTCTAATGCTTTAAATTGGTCTAATCCATTTTTTTGGTCATCTCCATATGGTTGGCATAATCTTTGTTCATATATACTTACTCCGTTTTTATACATCAGTTCATATATGTAGTTAAATTTTAAATTTAGTTTACTAACAGCTCCCCAAATATCTTCTGTTCTCCAATCATATATTGGATAAAAATTATATACATCTACATGTTTTTCATTGTGTTTTATTCTAGTTGTCCATTGATAATTATTAAATGTTGCTTTTCTATCTTTGAACACAATTGTTCTAAACCTATTTAAGCTTTCATCTGTTCTAATTCCTACTCCACATGCTACTTTATCATTGTATTTTTCTTGATACCACTCTGCAAATTGAACCATAAATTCCTCAAATTCTTCTCCTTTTTTGAACCAAGGAAATGGACAATTATCTATATTTATTGCATCTTTTGGCATATCTCTTACCCAAAGATGTTTACTTTCTTCTTCCCAGCATATCCATTTGGGTTGTAAAACTGAAATTGCATTTCTTAAAGCTATTGGTAATGCAATATGATAAAAATCTCTGATTTGTGATAATTGTTTTAATTCTTCAACATGCTCGATTGTATATTTGTATTGAGCTTCTAAATCAATATATAAGACATCAAATTTTTTGTTCAATTTTTTTGCTACTATATTAGCTAATTGAACCATTACTGAACTATCTTTTCCTCCACTGACACTAAAATATATGTTATCAAAATTATTAAATATTATTTCTAGTCTTTCAAATGCTGCGTCTAAGACGTTTTTTTCTAGATAAACTTTTGCCATATTTTCAGTCCCTCTTTCTTTTCTTTCCAAATTATAACAAGTTTTTAATATTTTGGCAAGTTTTGCCTAAGAAAAATTTGACTCTGTTGGGGACGTACCAAACATGCTCAAAAAAAAGAGACTATTTCTAGCAATGTCATTAACTTAAGAAAAAGTAAAAGAGAAAAATTGCAATAATTTGTGATTTTTCTCTTTTCTTTTGATATAATGTAAAAAAA
>CAWVDV010000084.1:0-16971 GCA_963928115.1 Bacillota bacterium
ACTTTTGAGTTTGTTGTCTATATTGAAATTATATATTAGGGGGTATTTTGTTGTCAAAGTTCATTTTCATTTATTACAGGATGCTTTACTTTTTATGATTCGATTTTATCATTTAAATTATACATTTTCAATACCGGGATTTAGGGACGGTCCTAAAAATCCCTGTTGTTCAATTTCTTTTGAACGATATGAATTTATTTTATATTCATTTTTATTATCAAATTTTATTGCCATGTATTTTGTATAGTTGTCTTTGCTAGGTTTTCCATATTCATTTATGATTATACTTGCTTTATATTTATTTAATGTGTCAAATGTGTTCATGAATCCCATTCCTGTACCACCATTGTCTGCATGTGTTGTGCTTGGTACTTGTCCAAGATTAAGCAAAGTTTTTATTTCAAATTCTATTCCTGTGTCATAGATGTAAATGCTATAAAATCCATCTATTAATCCTAGTTTTACAAGGATACTTCTATTTATATTTTCAGAGTAGTTTATTGCTATTATTGCATTTTTGATATGGTCTGCAAGTAGGATTTCTAAATTTTCTTTTGCTATGAATTTGTTTACCATGTGATGTATGTTTCCATTTATTTGTAATTCAAAGTTTATTTTGTTCTTTTCACATTCTGATTGCATGTATCTTAACATGTCATCGATTTCTTCTATGTTTGTTTTTGTTAATTCAATTGTTGTATCTTCATTTTTTATTTCTTTCGAGATTTCTTTTATTCTATCTTTGATATCTAGTTCTTCTGCTATTTCATTGTTTAATAGTAGTTGATTTAGTTTGTATTCTAATGCTTTTTGTTTGTGTGCTATTGAATGACTTTTCTTACTGAAGTTTAGATTTTCTTTTTCTAATTCATCTATTTCTTGTTTTGCTTTTTCTAACTCTTCTTTTGTTTCTTCTAGTTCTTTTTGTTGTAGTTTTTGCTTGTAGTATAGTTGTAATGATTTTTGTATTGTAATGAACATGATGATGGAGATTAAAATTACTACAATAAAAGTATTTCTTTTTAATTGTATATCTAAATTAACTAAGAGCATAAAAGAAAATAATATAATCATACTTACGTTTAGAATTAGTACATCAAAAAAATTATTATTTCTATTTTTTGCTAAAAAGTTAATTCCATATTTTAGTTTTTTAATTTTAAAAATACTAAATAAAATAATTGTATATATCAACATGATGATTACAAGATTTATATATAAGTTTTCTACTTTTAGCGTAAAATATATTATAAAACTTAATATTGTGGATAAGCAATATATGCAGTAATTAACACTAAGTGATAATGTATTAATTATAATAGAATAACCTATCCCGCTTTTTGTATTTATAGAAAAAATTATAGATAATGAAAATGTTAATAATAATATCGCGCTACTAAAAGTAATCCTTGATTGTAAAATTGTACATATAATAGACGTAATTATAATCCATATTAATGAAATTATGTTTTTTCTTTTCTTTAATTTTATATTCAAGATTTTAATACTTGTAAGATATGTATAAAAACCAATAAAAATTAATTTTATAAAATAAATAACAATATCAATATCTCTTGTTAATTCAGTTTGTATTGGCATTTTGTCCTCCTTAATATTTTTACTTATTATACACTAATGCACTATTTTAATCAACTTAGTGTGCTAAACTATTTTGTCTTTCATGACAAAATAGTTCTCCTTTTTGATTTTTATTTGCGGTTGACAAACCACATTTATTATATCAAGAAGAGGGAATTTTTTACTCCTAGCTAGTATCCTTTCCCCCGTAAAACAGAGGGTTTTCATTACCAAAAAAAGATTCAGGATGAATAAAATCATCTTGAATCTTATAAAATTTACTTTTAAGGATTACTTATGAAATCATTTATAATTATAAAATTTTTTTATTATCTTAGCCAATATGTAATCCATTCTAATAATGCATCATACCAATCCATCTCCCTCACCACCTTTTCCTTAGTTTCCTTTTTTTCTTGACAATAAAAAAATATCATTGTAAGAACTGAAAACAGTGGAATTTTCTGATAGTAAAAAATGGTGAAATTTGGTGAAAAAGGTCAAAAAAATACCACAACATTAAATTTTCATTTAACATTGTGGTATTAAGTTCTTTTTATTTATTTTTCACATTTGCTTTATTGCTTTCTTTTTATAATGATAGATTAACTCCATTGGTGTAGGCATTCCTCTATTTGAATCAATATGTCCTTTGTAATATTGTTCTAAATCTTCATAAGGCATACTATTCCAAGCATGAGCAATCGCATTTTGCATCCCATTAGTAATTGTAATATCAGATTTATTATATTTATTTGCGATTATTCTAATCACATTATCGTCATGTTTATTATTACCATCATCATTTTCGATTAAATATATTATTGCATCATGTATGTATTCTCTTCCAACATACTTTGATGTTATACCTATTAGCTCTAATTCCTCATCTATAAAATCTGAAATTCTCTCTTTATTCTCTTTCATCTCTTCTTTCAAAGTTTCAACTGTCTTCTCTGGTTCAAGTTCTCTAAAAGTAAAAAATGTATTAAATACATAATTAGCTGAATAATTCGGTTGACCTTTATAAAGTATCATATCTACACCCTGTCTGTGGAGAATATTGTATGTTCTTTTAGATTTTATATGAGTTGTTACGATTACTATTGGCTCATAATTTAAATTTAATTTCTTTAAATTTGTTATAAAATTCAAAGAATCTGCATTTCCATTTGTACTGTTATTTAATTCTAAATCTAATACTATTCCATCTGGATGTTTTATTTTTACTTCTCTTAAGCCTTCTATATCGGAATCTGTTATTCCTACGATTTCAACATCTTTTCTTCTCTTTGCACAATCAATAAAATTATTACAATCTTCTAAATCATCTTCTATAATTAATATTTTCATAGGTTTAGTATCCATACGTTTCCTCCTTTACTCTAATTTTACATTCATAATATACCATATTTCTCCATAAAATACTATAATTCTACAATATATTTAACCATGTCTTTGTATGTCTTGTATTGTATAATTTAATAAATTTCTAGTTTGTTTATAAAGGACGTGTTGTTTATGATAGAGTCAGAAAAAAATTTAGAAAGAATTGAGCAAATCGAAAGAGGAAAAAGAATAAAAAATATTAGAGAAAACGAGTTACACATGAACAAAACTCAATTGGCTAGAGAAATTGGAGTTTCTAGTCAGTTTCTTGGGCTAGTAGAAAATGGAAAAGGTAATTTAGTTTATAAAAGTATCAAAAAATTGAGAAATTTAAGTGGTCACTCTTCTGATTATATTTTATTTGGTATTGATGATAATTCAATTTCTAAAACAAAAGAACTTTTAGAACAATATTCTGAAATGGAAATCAGTGAAGCTATAAAATTGCTTAATGATATTGCTATTTTTATTAAAAATCATTAATTTATGTTTTAAAGTTATTTTTACATTACAACTGTTGAAAATATATTCTCAGTTGTAATTTTTTGGTATTTTTTGTGTTTCTTGTGTTATTTTGAATATATTGTATTGACTTTTCATTTCTCGTTTAGTAGAATATTCTTATAAATATACTATGTGCATAAGAAGGATGATTAAAATGATAACAAATTATTTGATATATTTTAATACTTTAACAAGAGTTGAACAAAGCAAACAATTATCTATTATTTTAACATTTTTGTTTGTTTTATTAATTGTTGTTTCTATTTTGGTATTTTTAAAAATCAAATTTTCTGATGAAACTAAAGAAAATTTATTTCAAAAGTTTTTAAAAAAGCTTTGATTTTTTAAAAGTTTATTAAATTTTGCTTTTTCTATTTACAAATATTGGTAATTGTGTTATATTAAAACATTCTAATCAAAGTTTTTTAATTATTTTGATTTTAGTCGAAGTATTAATTTGATTTCAAAATTTAAGTCTTGGCAATAATCATTTATCATTATTGCAAAAATCATGAATAAAGAATCAATTGAAAATTCCCCTGGTAATGTTTTGATATTAGAATAAGGAGCAAATAAACTAAAGAAAAATAAATTTCGATTGGAAAATTTATTAAATTTGCTAAATTAAATTGATAAGTTTCTTTTGATTTATTAATTTAATTGATACAATAGAAAGGAAGTATATGGACAATAAGAACACAGTAAAAACTAAAGAAACAAAAGAAGCAAGAGAAACAAAAAGGCGGAACAGAGTATAAAGACATTAAAAAATTAATTATAGTGAATATTTTGGATTATGAAATGCTAGGATTTGAAGAGTACATATCTGAGACAGAGATAGTTTTAAAAGAGCATCGAGATTATGAAATGTTAAAAAATATGAAGTGGTATTTTATAGAGTTACCAAAGTTTAGGAGCGCTCAAGTAGATATGGACGATAAATTAAATCAATGGCTAGCATTCATTGATGATTATAAAGGAGAGAGAGCAAGGATGGCAGAGGAAAAGAATGAAGTAATCAAGAAAGCAAAAGTAGAAATGAATTACTTGACAGGGGAAGAAGCAGAAAGAAGATTACAATGGTTAAGAGAAAAATGGGAAATGGATTATAACAGCGATATGGGACAAGCCAAGAGAGAAGGCAGGAAAGAAGGTAGAAAAGAGGGTAAAATTGAAATAGTAAAAAATTTATTAAAACTTAACATGCCTATAGAACAAATTGTAGAAGCATCTGGCTTGACTGAAAAAGAAGTTCAAGAGATAAAAAAATCTATGTAATATAAATATTATGTTTTACAATTTTTTACATTTTTTCACAAAAGTTATTGACATTTTCTGTAAATTATGTTATTCTTTATTTGGTTATACTTTTTGTACAAAAGTATAACTGGCATAATTTCTTCTTATTATAATATTTAATCTTATATATTTTAGATATCTTGAATTAATTAAATTATTAATTTAAGAATCTATCTTCTAAGTTTATGTGTTGAATTTAATTATGTTCTAATTTCACATCATCTCTTCATAATTTTAGTTTAATATATAAATCCCCAATTAGATTTTTAATTGTTATATTAATTCAAGATATTTAATTATATAAGTAGAAAGGCTTAAAATGTTATCAATGGTAAAAAGCATTGCCCTTCATGGATTGCAAGGTTATTTAGTTCATATACAAGTTGATGTTTCTTCTGGTATGCCATCTTTTGAAATTGTTGGTCTACCTGATATTAGTATAAAGGAATCAAAAGAAAGGGTTAAAACTGCTATTAGAAATTCTGGTGTGGAATTTTTAAGTAGAAAAATTGTAGTTAATCTTGCACCAGCAAATACAAGAAAAGAAGGTTCTATATTTGATTTACCCATTGCATTGGGAATTTTAATCGCAAATGGTGATATTGATTCAAGTTTTCTAGATGATATTTTAGATCAAACTGTGTTTATTGGCGAATTGGCATTAGATGGCTCAATTGAAGCTGTTAAGGGTATTCTTCCCATTTGTATTGAAGCAAAGAATTTAGGTATTAAAAAAATAATTTTGCCAAAAGCAAATGCAAAAGAAGCATCTGTTATTAGTGATCTTGATGTTATTCCTGTCTCAAATTTGAATGAAGTTATAGACTATTTAAATACTGATATAATTATAGAAAAAGAAAAATCTTTAAATTTTCTTTCAAATTTTAAACCTAAATATGATTTCGATTTTTCTGAAGTTAAAGGTCAAGAAAATGTGAAAAGAGCTTTAGAAATTGCAGCTGCTGGAGCACACAATTGCTTATTAATTGGCAGCCCTGGCTCTGGTAAAACCATGCTTGCAAGGCGTCTACCTAGTATTTTACCTGATTTAACGTTTGAAGAAGCATTGGAAGTCACAAAAATTCATAGTATTTCTGGTTTATTATCTGAAGAAAATCCACTAATTTGTACAAGGCCTTTTAGAAGTCCACATCATACTATTACTGAAACTTCATTAGTTGGAGGTGGTAGAATTCCTAAACCGCGGAGAAATTAGTTTGGCTCATTATGGTGTTTTATTTTTAGATGAATTGCCTGAATTTAATAAATCCACATTAGAAGTTTTGCGTGGTCCGTTAGAAGATAGAGTTGTTACGATTAGTAGACTTAATTCGTCTATCACTTATCCTTGTAATTGCATGTTTATTGCTAGTATGAATCCATGTCCTTGTGGTTATTATGGTTCAAAGGAAAAGGAATGTAGTTGCCGTGATGACCAGATAAAAAAGTATATTAATAGGATTAGTGGTCCTCTTTTGGATAGAATTGATATTCATATTGAAGTGGAAGGTGTTAAATTTGAAAAATTGGGAAATGATATTCCTTCTGAATCTTCTTGTGAGATAAGGAAAAGAGTGAATAATGCTAGAAATATTCAATTAGAAAGATATAAAGAATATAATATTTTTTCCAATTCCGAATTAACTCCAAATTTGATAAATAAGTATTGCAAACTTAAAGCAAAAGAAAAGAAAGTATTAGAAAGCGCCTTCGATAGATTTGGTTTAAGTGCAAGGGCATATAGTAGAATTTTAAAGGTTGCAAGAACTATTGCTGATTTAGATAGCTCTGAAAATATTGAAATTTCTCATTTATCTGAAGCAATTCAATATAGAAGTTTGGATAGGAAATATTGGTCAAGGTAAGGTGTATTATTATAAAAGATTTTTATGTTACAGAAGTAAAATTTAATAGCGAATTATATCCAAAATCATTGCAAAATATTCCTAATCCCCCAAAAAAGTTATATATGCAAGGAAATTTGGGATTATTAAATAATCCTATTATTTCAATAGTTGGATCTCGTTCTTGTAGCAAAAATGGCAAAAATTTAACTAGGAAATTTGCCTATGAATTGTCACAATGTGGTATTACAATTGCAAGTGGTTTAGCTAAAGGTATTGACACTGTTGCACATCTTTATTCTTATAAAGAAAAAGGTAAAACTATTGCCGTGCTCCCTAGTGGATTTAATCATATTTTCCCAAAAGAAAATGTTGGATTATATGAAAAAATTTTAGATAATGGTGGCTTAGTTATAAGTGAATATTCTCCTGACATAAAGGCTAAATCTCAGTATTTTTTAGAACGTAATCGCATTGTAAGTGGGCTTTCTTTAGGTGTTTTAGTTGTTGAAGCAGCTCATAGAAGTGGTACAAGTGTAACTGCAAAACTAGCCAAAAACCAAGGCAGAAAAGTTTTTGCATTGCCACATGAGATTTGGGATTCACATGGTGTTGGTACAAATAGATTAATTAAAGCTGGTGCTACTTTAGTTACTTGTGTAGAAGATATTTTGGATGAATTATATGGTTCGAAAAATTTGAATTATTCTACTTTTGATTCTTCTCTTGATTTTGAGTATAATAGTTTATATTCTGCATTGCCAACAATTAAGAGATATAATATTAATTCTCATATCGTTACTTTGCCAGATGATAAGTCTCCTGATAATGGCGTAAAAACTTTTAATTCTTCAGAGTCTTTAAAATCATATAATCTCTTAAATAAAAAAATACTAGAAAATAAAGAATATCAATTTGTATATAATTTAATTTCAGATAATCCTATATCTATAAATGAAATTTGTAAGAAAACTAATGAATCTATTAGTGTTATTTCTAATGCTCTATTTATTCTTGAATTAGAAGGATATATTAAGAAAGTTGCAGGTGGTTATATATGTATTTTAGACAAATAATTGGTAAATATGGTGAAGATTTAGCTTGTAATTATTTGAAAGATAATAATTACATTATTTTAGATAGAAATTTTTATTGTCGTCAAGGTGAAATTGATATTATTGCAAAAGATTTAACAAAAAATGAACTAGTCTTTTTTGAGGTTAAGACTAGATCGAATTTTAGATATGGTAATCCTGCTGATGGTGTGGATAGTAATAAGAAATCTCATTTATATAAGGCTTGTGAATATTATCTTTATAAAAATAATATTCACCGCCTTTTTATACGTATTGATGTTATTGAAGTATTTTTGATGCCTGATAACTATAAGATTAATCACATTAAACAAATTTTTTAATTATTTATCCATTTTGGTAATTCATCTACTATTTCTTTAAGTGATTTTTCTATTTTTTTTGTATCAAGTCCTAATTCTATTAATCCCTCTTCTCCTAAAATATCTACTAACTGTCTTTCCATTGCTTTCATAATTTCATCCATATTTTTGTTGCCCATTCTAGCTTCAATAGTATATGGTATAATTAAATTATGTAATAATTCAGCTAAATCGTCTTCACCAAATATATCACTATCAAATTCTTCTTTTAGCTTTTTGTATCCTTTTGTATTCACTAGATAGTCCTCAGTTCCATATTTTAGGTATTCTTCTTTCGTATACGTTTTTATTTCTTTATTCGCTTTTATTATTTTTTTTGCCATTTCTTCATCTAAGCAATTTTCATAGATATATTGTAAACTTCCTGTTTTTTTGTCAATTTTAATTCCACCTACTCCAAAAACTTCGCAGACCATAATTAAAAATTTTGCAAACTGTTCCTTATCTGTTTTTCCATAAAATTCTTCCATTAGATTATATACTTGTTTTGTTTTTATCGCTCCATGTAGTTCGCAAATTCCTAAAATAATATGTGTTTTCTCATTTACTATTTTTTGCTTATCCATTATTTCTTTGTCTTGTAGTATTTGTTTCATTTCTTTAATTAATGGAATATGAATAATCACTTTATTTGCTTGCATACCAATGAATGCCATTCCAAAGTTCTTTAATAGTTCATATTTTACTATTTTTACTATTTCACTAATGTCTTCTTCGAACTCAATTTCTATTATTCCGTTTTGTGGTGTGTTTTTTATTTCTTGAATTACACTTTCTGGCATGTATATCATATTTTCTCTTAATATTTCTTCTTGGTTTTCTATGATATATTTCTTTAAGTCTTTTTTTATTTGTTTAATTTCTTCTGGTGTTTTAGTAATTATTTGCGGTCCTAGAAATGGTAATAGTTCCTCTTCTTTTTTCCTTTCTTGTACATATTTTTCATATGTTTTGTTTTTTTCTACTTTATCGTTTGCTATTTCTTTTATTTCTTCTATTATTGTTTCTCTTTGTTGTAGTTCGTATTCTTCAAAATCTTCATAGTCATAATCACTGTAATATTCATCATCTTCAAAGTCGTAATCGTTGAAATCTTCTTCAAAATTATAGTCTAAGTTTTCATCTTTATTTGATTTTTGTTTTTTTGGGCTCATTTTTGGTATCTCCTTTACTACTTTTTTTGGCTATTTTATTGCTATTTTCTTCTCGCTTTTATGTTTAGTGTTTTTTTGTTATTTGTAGTAATATTGTACCATATATTGTTAATTTTTGTCATTAGTTTTTGGTAATATTTTCTATTTTGTAACTTTGTAATTTTTTGCTATGTTTTTTGTTATTATTTTCTCATAGTTATTATTAAATTACTAAGCTATTGCAAATATATGAACTTTTGACCTTCGGGTTATGAGCGGCAAAAAATGGTTTTTATGATAGGTGTTGAATTATGTTGAAGTGTAGTGTTATCAACACTTTCAAAGGTTTTTGTTTAGTGAATAATTTAGTTAAAATTGTACCCTTTTTGAGAAATTGATCCCCAATTTCTCCCCAATTTTTTATTAAGGATCTTTGGAAGTATTTGGTTGATTATTTTATAATTTGGAGGTTTATTTTATGGAGAATAATTTTAGAGAAGTAAAAGATGATTTAATGAAAGAATGGTTAGATTTTAGAGAAGATACTGAACTTGCTTATTTAACAGAAGAAGATAAAAAACATTATATTCAATTTGATGAGATTAGTGAACGTATTTTAAAGAATGTTCCTAAACAAAATCAGAAGTATGTTAAGAAACAACTTGAATTACTTGATAGGAATTTTTTAGATTATGTTTGTTATTATAATGAGAAATATTATAGAAATGGATTTGTAGATGGTGTGCAGTTGATTGTGGGATGTATGAATTCATAAAGGGAAGCCGAGTTAATTCTCGGCTTTTTCTTCACATTTATAATAATTATATGCTTTTACTAAACAATATAGTTCTTTAATATTAGTTATATTATTATTAAAAGGATGTATTCTATTCTTAAAATGCTCTAATAGTATTTCCTCCATATCCTCATTATTCCAATATTCATATAACTTTGAATAGTAATAACTTGACATATCAGTAAAATATTCGGTATCACCATAAATCACATCTTCAATTTTATTTATCTGTTTTTCTTTTTCTGGATTTTGTATTATATCATATAAAAAAGAAATATTTTCTATATTTTTTTGTTTATATCTTTCATATTCTTTTTTATTATTATTGTCTGAAATTCTTTCTGTTATAAGTACTTTTAATACATCAATTATATATTTATATCGTGAATTAAGTCGAATTTCATCTTCTTTCTCTAAAATATTAAGTTGAATAATTGGATTTTCATTTTTTTCTATTTTATTATTTGCTACTTCTTTTTTATAGTCCTTAATCATAGTAATTATTTCTTTATATAATGTGTCTAAATACATTATATATTTATCTAAAAATCTATCAACATCATCAAATTTAAAACCAAAACTTTCCTGTAAAAAATCCTTTGACTTATTTTTACTCCATAACAAAGTATAATAATCCCATCCTTTAGTTGTACCATTTAATCTATCTAAAATTGAATTATATGGCGTTGGATATGTAGCTACAATAAAATCCTGATTAGCATCTAGCTCAGTTGGATGTGCCCCAAATATAGCTCTTATATTCTGAAAATAACTCCAATCATCTTTCTTTATATCTCCAAATATATCTTTTTCTCCAAAAAACAACCTACCTTTTGGATTGTCTTTAACTATTTTATATATGTCATTTATTCCCTTTACAACAATATCAACAGCAGTTATATAAAGATATACTTCACCCCAGTTATAATCTTTTTTATTTTCTTTCAATAAAATATCACTACACAAATAATCTTCTACAACTCTAAACCAATGCATTACAGCACATATTATACTCCATTTATCTTCTCCATATCTCTTATCAAGCATAAGTAAAATATCATCTTGATTTTCTCCATTTATAAATTTTTCTAAACTATTTAATTTTTTTATTCTTTCTTTGTATTCCATATTTTTCACCTTATTGCATTTAATATATACTTGCACTTTTCTTAATCTCTGTATCAACAACTATTAATTCAGGTTTATTATCTATTTTATTATATTCATCATATAATTTTTTTATCTTTTCTTTATCTTTCAAATCATCAATTACTAAATATACTAGTTGATTTGTTTTTTCAGCTTTTGCATATTCCATTATTTGTGTTTTCATACCATGTATTAGTTGTCTATTTGATGTAAGTTTTACTTCTACTATAACTCTGTCTTTATACCCTTTGCTGCATTTAAAGTCAATATTACCTCTTCCAGAATTAAGTTCTGGGCTAATATCTACATCAAAAGCTTCGCAATAAGAATCTGATATACCATAAAACAATAGCTGTACAGATTTCTCGCCTCTAAATTTTCCATTTTTCTCATATAAAAGCTTTGCTAACGCATTATTTTCCACAAGATCTTTAAATTTATTACAAATCTTAAGAACAATGTCTTTTGCATTTTCTTCTTTAGTTATTTTTATTTCTTCTAATGGAATATTCTTTAATTCTTTTGATATTATGTGATATCCTAATGAGTCATTATCAAAATCATATGGTTCAACAGAAAAATCTTTGTATTCTGAAATAACTGCATTAAAATTTTCTTCATTTTTCATTATTTTTTCTTTTATGAAATTCTTCTTTTCTCTTGTTGAAGCTTTTTTCCATTCATCACCTACAAAAGAATTCATTTCATCTCTAATGCATTGAACTCTGGAACACACATAATCTATATCATCCCATTCTTTAGCAATAGGGAGCTCATGTAATATATCTTTAGGTAATAACAACACAGGCTTATTTTTAAAAGGATTAATAAGCAATCCATTTTTAAACTTCATTTCAGGATAGTTTTCAGCATTTATACCTAAGATCTTATTTTTTTCATTTGTGTAATTAATGATATCGTCATATATCAAATGTGAATACATATCACTTAATCTGTCTGGTCCTACATTTTCTTCAAATAAGCCTATAAGCTGAAATAAATCGGCATCTTTATTTCCTGCATCAATTATTTCTTTTGCATCACTTATTATTTTTTCAGCAAGTATTGGTCCAAAACCACTTCCATATCTACCTTTAGAATATCCTAATCCAATATTATTAATTTCAGGGAAATCAAACAATCTAACTGCTTGTCTATATAATCTGCTATTTTTATCAGTGGTACTAGACAATATTTTATATATATTTCTAAAAAACTGTTGAATCCTTCCATACGAATTTTCAAAATTCTTTTCTTTGGTATCTTTAATTCTTTTTATATTTATAAAATAATTTGCATCTATATCAAGTATAGTGTCAAATATTCCTTCAGCATCTAATTTATTATCCAACTCTAAATAATCTGATAATGTTACCAATTAAATCTCACCTCACCCCAATAAATTGATTGTATTTTATCATAAATTCTATAATTCATCAAATTAGTATATATTTCTGCAAAATGTCACTTATTGTCTGTAGTATTTATTTTTGTTTTTGTATACAATAAGTCACGAGGTGATTATATTGAATATATGTGAAAAATTTGGGAAAAATGTCAAAAAATATAGAACAGAAGCAAAAATATCTCAAGAAAAATTAGGTGAACTTTGTGATTTACATAGAACTTATATTAGTGATATCGAACGAGGAAAAAGGAGTATATCACTTAATAACATAGAAAAGATTGCTTTAGCACTAAATATAGACATACAAAGTTTATTCATATTCTAGGAGGTTCTTATGGAAAAAATTTGGAATGAAAAGTTTATTGAATATATGAATTTTATTATAAATCACCCTAATTATAAAGGCTTACCTATAGCCAAAAAAAGTGATGGTTCATACACATGGGTTGCTCCTGCTAAAAGTGTAATTGGAGCTAAACGAATTGACTGGGCAAAAGAAAAAATGAAAGAACTCAAAATTTCAGAAAATGATAACAAACCATATGCGAAATTAATGTTTGAACTTCACCCTACAAAAGAAAAGCCATGTCAGATCTGTGGAAAATTTATGTCTTTATTCTATATCTATATAAATAAAAATTTAATATCCACTATAAAAAAACAATTTAAATATGATGCTGATGAAAATCAAACTATATATCAAGTATGCACTGATTTAAAGTTAATTGGGCATACAGAAAATGAAATAAAAGATTTTTTGATAAAGACTTTTAAATTAACTGATACTATACACTCTTCCATTGAAGAATTAATTGAAAAATGTGAGTTAACCTGTCGATTAGGTAACTGTAAAAAGCTTGGTCCTGGTGCTATGTCAAATTTCCCAGATCGATTTGATGGGTTTCACACTTATAATAGATGTTGTAGAACGAAAGAAGATTCTGGAAGAAGTCCAGAAAATTTAAGAACATATGGTAAAGATCGTAGGGCATATGAATACTGGAGTGATGGTAATATATATGCTGCTAATATTTTTATGCATAGTCACTATTTTATAGGTACAAGTGCAGATCATGTTGGACCAATTTCACTTGGATTTGTTCATGATCCACATTATTTACGCCCATTAAGTGCAGGCGAAAATTCATCTAAAAGAGATAAACTATCACTTAATGATATCCAAACCATCATTGAAATTGAAAAATCAACTTCAGTTCCAGCTATGTCCTGGTTTTCTGATAAAATATGGGAAGATATAAAAAAGAATTATAAAAAAAATGAATCTGCAATTCCTATTTATCGTGAAATATTAAAACAAAATATGTCAAACTTTATGTTTATATTATGGTATATACAAACTAATTGTAGAAAAAAAGGAAAAGATTTTTTAATATCTTCGTTTTTACAACCAAAATTTGATTGTTTTAATTATAATTATACTTTCGACCCTTATGGAAATATAACTTCTAAACATCTTCGACATAAGACAGATGCTAGTAGAGATGAATTTAATAGATATATAAGAATTGCCTTCGAATCTATTAATGATTATAACAAAAAAGATAACCGAAATATAAAAAATAATTTAGATAAAAAAGACTTAGAAGTTTTATCTAATATATGTACAATGATTAATCAAAATATGAATAATACTTTGATTACTAAGAAAATACAAAATTTAATGATTAATATTCAGATAAAATTAATAAAGAAGAATATTTTATAATATTCTTCTTTATTAATTAAAACAAGGATAGTTGTTCATTTACATTATTATTTACAATTTTTTTAACATTTTTGTATATATTTTTTAGTGTTCTGATATAATTATTTGTTTTCACATTAGAATATACTGCATTTTCATTACACTCTATATTTTCTAAATCGGAAATAGCATCGAAAGCAGTAATTTGCTCTTTTTCATTTTTAGTTGTTGGAATTGGAAATAATTCTTCAGGTAAAATATCAATATCATCTCTTACACATATGATAATAACACGTTTTCTTTTTTGTGGCACACCATAATTTGATGCTAACAATACTCTACCTTCAATTTTATATCCCATTTCCTTATATAATTCATTAATTTGTCTATAAACATTTCCTTTATCAAATGTTAAAATTCCTTCAACATTTTCCATTACAACAATTTTTGGCCTTATATTCCTTACTATTTCAACAAAATCTTTGAATAATTGATTTCTTGGATCATCAATAAATCTTTTTCCAGCATAAGAAAAACCTTGACAAGGTGGTCCACCACATACTATATCAACATTATATTCTTTTCCAATTTCAATAATTTTGTTTTTTACATTTTGTTCTGTTATATCATCACAAATTACTTTTATTTCTGGATTGTTTGCTTTAAATGTTATACAAGCACTTTCATTAAAATCATTTCCTAAAATAGATTTTATACCCGCATCCTTAAAACCTGATGTCATTCCTCCTGCACCACAAAATAAATCTATAGATTTATTACATCCAGTTTTTTCTATAATTGATTTTCCTATTTCTCTAGCCAATATAGGTGGTACTGCATTTCCAACCTGCTTTAACAAATCTGTTTTATTACCATAAAAATAATAATCATCTTTAAAGCTCTGTAATCTTGATGCTTCTCTAACTGAAATAACTCTATCAATATTAGGATGTACATATGTCCCATTTCCTGGCCTATTAAAATATGTGGTTATTGTATAACTTGGTTTGTTATAATCAATTCTTCCATAAAGAGTAGTCCTTCCACCTGTCTTTGTTATTCGTGATAATCTTTTAGACTTCTCTACTGTTTCCTTAGGAATATTTTGCCAGTTTCCTCCTGGAGGAACATTTTTTATCATTTCCAAATCTAAATCACTTAATTTAAATGTTATATGATTAAGTACTTGATTTTTATTAATTTTTTTATATTTCTCGGTTATTGTTTCACATACCTTCTTATTGAATTTGTCCAAAACAATATTCTGTGCTGTTAGATACGTTTCTATAGAACTTTTGGAACTTATTATATTTTCAGCATCGCCTAATGTTATTTCCGGAATTATTTTTTTTATATCACTATAATATTTATTAATAATATCATTTGACTTATTAATATCTGTTTCTTCGTTTTCCTCAATTTCAAAAGATTCATATATTAATTGATTTATTTCCTTTAATATATTTTCATTTTTTTGATTCTGAATATATTTTTTTACTAATTTACTTATTTTATTTTTATTTTTATAATTAACAGGAACTGGGAAATTATCTATTTCATAATTATTAATATGATTATTTGAACTTGTTAATTTAAAATACCAATTTATAATATCAGAATTTAATAACCCTAACATATAATATAAATCTATATCATACTTATTTTTTAGTATAGAAATAAAATTACATGAATTTCCCAATACATAATTTCTAGGCACTATAGTGTAATTAATTCTTCTCTTCTTATGAATATTTGCAATTTGCTGACAAGCAATTCTCTCTTGGTTTATAAATTCTTTTTTACTACATTTATTTATAAAATCTCTACTTACATATTCATTTCCTTCATTTAATTCATAAAATCCTATATCTCTTCCACGTATTAGTTTATATTCTTTATAATTACCTATATATTTTTTATCTAAAGTTAAATCTAATTCCCCTCTTTTATTAATGATGAAATCAAGGTCTTTTATCTTCTGAAATTTATTAAGTTTATTCAATAAATTATATTCTTTTTCATCTAATGTAAATATTGCATTCTCAGTATTATTATTTAGAATATCTTTTAAGGCTACATATGTATATTTATTCTTCTCTGTACAAAAATTGTTATTAATTTTTATAATATCAGTTTTTTGACTTTTATCTATTAGCATGGTGCATAAAGCTTGTTGTGCATTTACAAAATTATTATTTTCTTGAATTACATTAATAGAAATAATCTGATAATTTTGTAAAATATGAGTTCTTATTTTTTTACATGTTTTGTCCGATAAAATTGTATTAGGAATTAATAAAACAATCTTTGCATCTTTGCTTGAATACTTACATATTATATCTTCAACAAATAATTTATAAAGATTAAGAACACCTTCAGAAGAATATTTAAAAAGCTTTGGAGTAACTTTAGATATTTTTTCATAAATATTTTTATCATTTTCATATTCGACAATACTTTTATACTTGTTTTTTTCTGCTTTTAAATTTTTATATGGTGGATTAGTTGCTACTATATCAAATCCTCCTCTAGCCATTATCTCAGGGAACACATTTTGTATATCAATATATCTAAAATCTTTTACATCCATATTGTATAAAAGTCCATTAGCTATTCTATTAGTAAAATAATTTTCATCCAACTCTATATGAAAAAAAGAATATACAAATTGTGTAAATAATTTTTTGTACTCTTCTACTGCTATATCATT
>CAWVDV010000085.1:0-15351 GCA_963928115.1 Bacillota bacterium
ACAGACTCAACAAAAAAAGTGAAAAAAGTGTTGACAATAGCCTAAAAGCATTGTATAATATATGGGCATGAAAGAGCGATGAAGCCAAATGTGGCTACACCACTACAAAAATGTAGGGTGGAGGGAACTTTGGTGGAGTATGTCATGGCAAAGACCAGGCGGTAAGTTTATAAAAAATGTACTTATCCCAGAATTATCATGCATATTTTGGGCTTTTATATAGGTGAAACACAAAACACCAGAGTACGTTCTAACTTGCCACGGTAATTAATTAAAAAAGGAGGGAAAATTACGATGGCAAACATAGCAACAAGTGAGAAAATAAGAATAAGACTTAAAGCATATGACCATGTAGTTTTAGATCAGTCTGCTGAAAAAATAGTAGATACTGCTAAAAAAACAGGAGCAAAGGTTTCAGGTCCTATTCCATTACCAACACAAAAAGAAATAGTAACAATTTTGCGTTCTCCACACAAATACAAAGATTCAAGAGAACAATTTGAAATGAGAACACATAAAAGAGTTATTGATATTCTTTACCCAACACAAAAAACAGTTGACAGTCTAATGAAATTAGAATTACCAGCTGGTGTTGATATAGAAATCAAACTTTAATTAAATTATCAAAACCAAGCTGATATCAACATTTTAAAAATGCTAATTCAAAATATCAGCCAATAGTTAGGAGGAAAAAACATGAAAAAAGGAATAATCGGAAGAAAAATTGGTATGACACAAATATTTGATGAAAAAGGAAATGTTATACCAGTAACAGTTATAGAAGCTGGACCATGTGTTGTAGCACAAGTTAAAACAGTAGAAACAGATGGATACAACGCAGTACAATTAGGATTTGGAGATGTAAAAGATAAACACATCAACAAACCAGAAGCAGGACATTTTGCAAAAGCAAAACTTGCTAACAAAAAACATTTAAGAGAATTCAAATTAGACGATGTAGAAAACTACAAAGTTGGAGATGAAGTAAAAGCAGATGTTTTTGTAGCAGGAGATAAAATAGATGTTCAAGGAACATCAAAAGGAAAAGGATTCCAAGGTGTTATCAAAAGACATGGACAACACAGAGGACCAATGGGACATGGTTCTATGTATCATAGAAGACCAGGTTCAATGGGGTCTACATCAACACCAGGTAGAGTATTTAAAGGTAAAAAACTACCAGGACACATGGGAAGAGTTACAGTTACAATACAAAACTTAGATGTTGTAAGAGTAGATATGGATAAAAATGTAATATTAGTAAAAGGTAGTGTTCCAGGAGCAAAAGGAGCTATCTTAAAAGTAAAATCAGCAGTAAAGGCTACTAACTAGAAGGAAGGAGGAAAAAGAGAATGCCAAAAGTAGATGTATTAGATATAAAAGGTAAAAAAGTTAGCGATATAGAATTAGCAGATAGTGTATTTGGAATTAAACCAAACGAAGCTATAGTACATAGCGTGTTAGTAAACTATTTAGCTAATCAAAGACAAGGTACACAAAGTACAAAAACAAGAGCAGAAGTTTCTGGTGGTGGTAAAAAACCATGGAGACAAAAAGGAACAGGTAGAGCAAGACAAGGTTCAATAAGAGCTCCACAATGGATTAAAGGTGGTATTGCTTTAGGACCAAAACCTCGTTCATATAAATATACAGTTAATAAAAAAGAAAAAAGACTTGCAATAAAATCAGTATTAAGTTCTAAAGTTTTAGAAAAAGAATTAACAGTTGTTGACAAATTAGAATTAAAAGAAATCAAAACAAAAACTATGGTAAAAGCATTAGCAGATTTAAAAGTTGAAGGAAAAACATTAATAGTTCTTCCAGAAAACAACAAAAACGTTTTAATGTCATCAAGAAACATTGAAGGAGTTAAAACAATAGTTGCTAATAACATAAACATATTTGATTTATTAAAATATACAAATCTAATTTTACCAGTAGACACTGTTAAAAAATTAGAGGAGGTGTACGCATAATGTTACCAGAAGAAATAATAATAGCACCAGTTGTTACTGAAAAAAGTAATGACCAATTACAAGAAGGTAAATACACTTTCAAAGTAAACAAAAAAGCAACAAAAGTTGAAATAGCAAAAGCTGTTGAAAAACTTTTTGAAGTTAAAGTATTAAAAGTAAACACTATGACAGTAAACGGAAAGAAAAAAAGAGTTGGATATCATGTAGGAAAAACATCTGACTGGAAAAAAGCAATAGTTACTATTGATACAAATCCAGCAGAAGAAACATATTTAGCTAAAGGTGGAAAAGAAGTTAAAGTTTCTAGAAAATATAAAGATTCAATTGATGAATTTATGGGAGCATAATTTAAAAATTGAAAAATAAAGGAAGTGATTTTAATGGGCAAAAAGGAAAAAGAAGCTTTTGAAGAAAAATTAAAAAAAGATGTAAAAAAAGGTGAGAAAAAACTTCATGAAACTGATGAAGAATATTTAAGAAGAATAATGGGAGATAAAGCAGTAAAAAAACCATTAAAACCAGTAGATTCTATTTATTTTAAAAATGACAACGACAAAATAATAACACATGAGGACCAAGAAAGATACTAATAAGTGAAGAAAAATATCTGGAAAATACCAGGAAAATAAAGAATATCTGTAAGCGGAGCAGGAAAAAATCCGTAAGGAAGGAGAATAAAAAATGGGAATGAAACACTTTAAGGCCTATACACCATCAAGAAGAAATATGACAGTTTCAGATTTTGCAGAAGTAACAAAGAAAACTCCTGAAAAATCATTACTTGCAAAGAAAAGAAAAAATGCAGGAAGAAACTCATATGGTAGAATAACAGTAAGACACCAAGGTGGTGGAAATAGACAAAAATATAGAATAGTAGATTTTAAAAGAAGAAAAGATGATATGGAAGCAACTGTAATTGGAATTGAATATGATCCAAACAGAAGTGCAAATATCGCATTAATTCAATATGAAGATGGAGAAAAAGCATATATATTAGCTCCACAAGGATTAACAGATGGAGATAAAGTAATATCTGGAGAAGCAGTTGATATTAAAGTAGGTAACTGTATGCCAATCAGCTCAATACCAGTAGGTACATTAATTCATAACATCGAATTAAATCCAAAACAAGGTGGAAAATTAGTTAAAGCTGCAGGTCAAAGTGCACAATTAATGGCTAAAGAAGGTAAATATGCACATGTAAGATTACCATCAGGAGAAATGAGATTAATTTTATCAACATGTAGAGCTACAATCGGAGTAATCGGAAATAGTGATCATGAAAATGTTAAAATTGGTAAAGCTGGTAGAAAAAGACATATGGGAATCAGACCAACAGTTAGAGGTTCTGTAATGAACCCAGTAGATCACCCACATGGTGGTGGTGAAGGTAAAGCACCAGTAGGACACGCTGGACCATTAACACCTTGGGGTAAACCAGCTCTTGGATACAAAACAAGAAATAAAAAGAAATTATCTAATAAATTTATTGTTAAGAGAAGAAATAGCAAATAGAGACTTTCTTGAAAGGAGGAAAATTTTAAATGTCAAGATCAAGCAAGAAAAAACCATATGTAGCACCTGAACTACTTAAAAGAGTAGAAGCTATGAATGAAACAGGAAATAAAGAAGTTCTAAAAACATGGTCAAGAGCTTCAACAATATATCCACAAATGGTTGGACACACAATAGCTGTTCATGATGGAAGAAAACATGTTCCAATTTATATTGCAGAAGAAATGATTGGACACAAATTAGGTGAATTTGCACCTACAAGAACTTTTAAAGGTCATGCAGGAGACAAGAAAACTAAAAAATAGAGTTAGGAGGTTATGAAAGTGCAAGAGCAAGAAACAGTTGTAAAAAATGAAGCTAGAGCAACTCTAAAATATGTAAGAATATCTGCAAGAAAAGTAAAAATCGTAGCAGACTTAATTAGAGGAAAAGATGTAGACCAAGCTTTAGCAATAGTAAAATTTACACCAAAAGCAGCATCTGAAATAATAGAAAAATTATTAAAATCAGCAATAGCAAATGCTGAAAACAATCATGATATGAAACATGAAAATTTATATGTAGCTGAAATATATGCAAATCAAGGTCCAACCTTAAAAAGAATTAGACCAGCAGCAAAAGGTTCAGCAGTAAGAATTAGAAAAAGAACAAGTCATATAACAATAGTTCTAAAAGAAAGAGAATAGAAAAGGAGGTTTAGGATTTATGGGACAAAAAGTACATCCAACAGGAGTAAGAGTTGGAATAATCAAAGACTGGAACTCTAAATGGTATGCAGACTCTAAACACTTTGCAGATTATTTAGTAGAAGACCAAAAAATCCGTAAATTTTTAAAGAAAAAATTATATCTTGCTGGAATTTCAAAGATAGAAATCGAAAGAACAGCTAAGATGGTTAAAATTAATTTATACACAGCAAAACCTGGTATCGTAATTGGAAAAGGTGGAGCAGGTGTTGAAAGCGTAAAAGCAGAATTAGTAAAATTAATAGGAAAAGATGTTAACTTAAACATTGTAGAAGTTAAAAACATAGACACAGATGCACAATTAGTTGCAGAAAATATAGCAGGACAACTAGAAAGAAGAATTTCATTCAGAAGAGCTATGAAACAATGTATGCAAAAAGCTATGAAATCAGGTGCTTTAGGAATAAAAACTGCAGTATCTGGAAGATTAGGTGGAGCTGACATGGCTAGAACAGAATTCTATAAAGAAGGAAACATACCACTACAAACTTTAAGAGCTGATATTGATTATGGATTTGCAGAAGCAGATACAACATATGGAAAAATCGGTGTAAAAGTTTGGATATATAAAGGAGAAGTTCTTCCAGAAAAGAAAGTGGAAGGAGGAGAAAAATAATGCCATTAATGCCAAAAAGAACAAAACACAGAAAAGTACAAAAAGGTAGAATGAGAGGAAAAGCAACAAGAGGTAATAAAGTTACAGATGGAGAATATGGAATCCAAGCAGTAACAGGAGCTTTAGTAACAGGAAATCAAATTGAAGCAGCCAGAATTGCTATGACTCGTTATATAAAAAGAGGAGGAAAAGTTTGGATAAAAATTTTCCCAGATAAACCAATAACAGCAAAACCTATTGGAACTCGTATGGGTAAAGGTAAAGGTGCTCCTGAATATTGGGTAGCAGTTGTAAAACCTGGTAGAGTTATGTTTGAAATAGCTGGTGTACCAGAAGAAACTGCAAGAGAAGCTTTACGTTTAGCTATGAATAAACTACCTAATAAAACAAAATTCGTAGCAAGAGAAACTGAAAAGGTAGGTGAAAATGATGAAGATAGATAAAATAAGAGAAATGTCTTCACCAGATTTAGAAAAAGAATTAGGTGAACTAAAAACAGAATTATTCAAATTAAAATTTAGTTTAGCTACAAACGGATTAGATAATCCAATGAAAATAAAACAAGTTAAAAGAGATATAGCTAAAATAAATACAGTATTAACAGAAAGAAAAATGATTGATGCTAAGAAAGCATAAACATCGATAATCACTAATTCACAAGGGTAGGGGATATTTCTTATCCAGAGTGGAAGTGACATAGGGGAAAGAAGTGTCCCCTGTCAAATGTTAGGAAAGGAGAAATCTAAATGGAAGAAAGAAATCTTCGTAAAACTATGATTGGAACTGTTTTATCAAATAAAATGGACAAAACAGTTGTAGTAGCAGTAGAAACAAGTGTAAGTCACAAAATCTACGGTAAAACAGTAAAAAGAACATATAAATTAAAAGCTCATGATGAAGAAAATGCTTGCCAAATAGGAGATAAAGTAAAAGTAATGGAAACAAGACCACTATCTAAAGATAAAAGATGGAGAGTAGTTGAAATTACAGAAAAAGCCATTACAAAATAATAAAAAGCTAAAAAGAAAGGAGGAACCATAAATGATACAACAACAATCAAGATTAAAGGTAGCAGATAACACAGGTGCAAAAGAAATCATGTGTATCAGATGTTTAGGAGGTTCATACAGAAAAACATCTAACATAGGAGATGTAATAGTTGCTTCTGTTAAATCAGCAACACCAGGAGGAGTTGTTAAAAAAGGTGATGTTGTAAAAGCTGTTATCGTAAGATCTAAAAAAGGATTAAGAAGATCAGATGGTTCATATATAAAATTTGATGAAAACGCAGCTGTTATAATAAAAGAAGACGGAACACCAAGAGGAACACGTATCTTTGGACCAGTTGCAAGAGAATTAAGAGAAAAAGATTACATGAAAATATTATCTTTAGCACCAGAAGTACTATAGTAATAAAATCAAAAAATTAAAGCAAGGGCGAATCAGTTATTCATATGGGGAAGGGAAACTCTTTAAGCAGAGTGGAAAGTCCCTAGGGTAAAAGAGTGTCCCTTGTCAAAAAGAAGGAGGGAAAACTCTAAAATGAGAATCAAAAAAGGCGACAATGTTCAAGTTTTATCTGGAAATGACAAAGGTAAAACAGGAGAAGTATTAGAAGTTATGCCAAAAGAAGACAAAGTAGTAGTAAAAGGCGTAAATATAAGAAAAAAACATGTTAAAGCAAGAAGACAAGGAGAAGAAAGTGGAATCATACCAGTAGAATGTAGCATTCCAGTTTCAAAAGTAAATGTTGTATGCCCAAAATGTGGAAAAGCTACAAAAGTAGGATACAGCATAGAAAAAGATAAAAAAGTTCGTATATGTAAAAAATGCGGTGCAAAATTAAAATAAGGAAGGAGGATTAATTAAATAATGGAAAAATTAAGAGAACAATATGTAAATGAAGTAATCCCAGCATTAATGAAAAAATTTAATTATAAATCAATTATGCAAGTACCAAAACTTGACAAAATCGTTATAAATATTGGTTTAGGAGATTTAAAAGAAAATCCTAAAGCATTAGAAAATGCAATGAATGATTTAGCTCAAATTACAGGTCAAAAACCAGTAATAACAAAAGCAAAAAAATCAATTGCTGCATTCAAACTAAGAGAAGGAGCAAACATTGGATGTAAAGTAACTTTAAGAGCAGACAAAATGTATGATTTTGCATATAAATTATTTAATGTTGCACTTCCAAGAGTAAGAGACTTTAGAGGAGTTTCTAATAACTCATTTGATGGAAGAGGAAACTACTCAATGGGAGTTAAAGAACAATTAATATTCCCTGAGATAGAATATGATAAAGTAGACAAATTAAGAGGTATGGATATTATATTCGTAACAACAGCTAAAACTGATGAAGAATCAAGAGAGTTGTTAAAATTATTAGGTATGCCTTTTAAAAATTAATTTTAACTGCGTTTTTAATCGCGTTAGTTAAGGAAGGAGATATATTTAATATGGCTAAAAAATCAATGAAAGTAAAACAAGCAAGACCACAAAAATATAAAACTAGAGAATATAATAGATGTAAATTATGTGGTAGACCACATGCATATATTAGAAAATATGGTATATGCCGTGTATGTTTTAGAGAATTAGCTCATAAAGGAGAAATTCCAGGGGTTAAGAAGGCCAGCTGGTAAAAAAAAATTAATGAAAATCAGCATCTTGCACATTTTTATTTCTTTAATCAAACTTCGACATACAAAAAGTATGCCTTCAGCTTGATTAAATCATAAAAATGCACAATATACTAATTTTGATTAATTTTAAAGATAATAAAAAATGAAAAAAAGGAGGTTAGTAACTAAATGAATACTACAGATCCAATTGCAGATATGTTAACAAGAATTAGAAATGCAAATAGTTCAAAACATAAAACAGTTGATATTCCAGCATCAAATATGAAATTAGGAATAGCTGAAATATTATATAAAGAAGGATATATTAAATCTTTTGAAGAAATAAAAGATGATACACAAGGTATTATCAGAATAACATTAAAATATGATGAAAAAGGAACAAGAGTAATTGATGGTTTAAAGAGAATAAGCAAACCAGGATTAAGAGTATATGCTTCAAAAGAAGAATTACCAAGAGTATTAAATGGATTAGGAGTAGCAATTATTTCTACATCAAAAGGATTAAAAACAGATAAAGAAGCAAGAGCGTTAGGAATTGGTGGAGAAGTATTAGCTTATGTATGGTAATTTTTGAGGAAAGAAGGAGGGAAAACTAAAATGTCAAGAATAGGAAACAAACCTATAACAGTACCATCAGAAGTACAAGTAAAAATCGATGGACAACACATTACTGTAACAGGGCCTAAAGGAACATTAGAAAGAGACATTCATAAAAATATAACAATAGAAATGAATGAAAATGTTATAACATTAAAAAGAATAAATGACGAATCAGCTAACAAAAGTTTACACGGTTTAACAAGAACATTAATTCAAAACATGATTATAGGTGTAACAACTGGTTATAGCAAAGAATTACAAATCAATGGTGTTGGATATAGAGTTGTAAAACAAGGAAATAACTTGAATTTAACATTAGGATATTCACATCCAGTTATATTCGAAGCACCTGAAGGAATCAGCTTTGATGTACCTAATGCAAATACTATAATAGTTAATGGTATTGACAAAGAATTAGTTGGTCAAACAGCAGCTGTTATCAGAACAAAAAGACCACCTGAAGTTTATAGAGGTAAAGGTATTAAATATGCTGATGAAGTTATTAGACGTAAAGAAGGTAAAACAGGTAAATAAAATTAAATAAAAGCAAAAATCTGCACATTTTTAGAAAGGAGTAATTAAAAATGGTTAAGAAAACAGATAGAAAAATGGAAAGAACAAGAAGACATATTCGTGTTAGAAGAAAAATATCTGGAACTGCTGAAAGACCAAGACTATGTGTATATAGAAGCAATAGCAATATATATGTACAAGTAATTGATGACGTAGCAGGAAAAACTTTAGCACAAGCATCAACATTAGATAAAGAAATCAAAACTAAACATTCAAATAAAGCAGCAGCTAAAGAAGTTGGAGCATTAATTGCAAAAAGAGCAATAGAAAAAAATATCAAATCTGTTGTATTTGATCGTGGTGGATACATATATCACGGAGTTGTAAAAGAATTAGCAGAAGCTGCAAGAGAAGGCGGTTTAGAGTTCTAAGATTAGTAATGTAAAGTAAAATAAGGGAAAATCACCAATTCACGAGGGGAGGGGACATTCCTTAAACTAAGTGGAGATGATTAACCAAAATAAAAAATAGTAAATCACTAATTCACACGGGTAGGGGACATTTCTTATCCATAGTGGAAGTGACGAAGGGGAAAGAAGTGTCCCCTGACAACTGATAAAGGAGGGAAAACAAAAACCGATGGAAGATAAAAGAGAATTAAAAGAAAAAGTAGTTGCCATCAACAGAGTTGCAAAAGTTGTAAAAGGAGGAAGAACATTCCGTTTCAGCGCAGTAGTTGTAGTTGGTGACGAAAATGGTCATGTAGGTGTTGGAAATGGTAAAGCTTCAGAAGTTCCAGACGCTATCAAAAAAGCAATCCAAGAAGCTAAAAAGAACTTAGTAGAAGTACCAATAGTTGATACAACAGTACCACATGAATATGTAGGAAAATTTGGAAGTGCAAAAGTTATGTTAAAACCAGCAGCAGTTGGTACTGGAATTATCGCAGGAGGAAGCGTTAGACCAGTTATGGAACTTGCTGGATATAGAAACATTAGAACAAAAGTTATAGGAACAAACAATCCAAGAAATGTTGTATATGCTACATTAGAAGGATTAAAATCAATGCAAACAATAGAACAAGTTGCTAAAAAAAGAGGAAAAAAAGTAGAAGAAATAGTATAATTAATTGGACAGAAAAATAAAATACAGGGCGAATCACCAATTCACGAGGGGAGGGGACATTCCTTAAACCAAAGTGGAAATGATTAACCAAAATAAAAAAATAGTAAATCACTAATTCACAAGGGTAGGGGATATTTCTTATCCAGAGTGGAAGTGACGTAGGGGAAAGAAGTGTCCCCTGACAACTGATAAAGGAGGGAAAACCGAAAATGAAGCTAGACGAATTAAAACCAGCTGTAAAAAAAGTAAAAAGAAACAGAGTAGGACGTGGAATTGCATCTGGAAATGGAAAAACATCAGGAAGAGGACATAAAGGTCAAAAAGCAAGAAGTGGTGGAGGAGTAAGAAGAGGCTTCGAAGGAGGACAAACACCATTATATAGAAGACTACCAAAAAGAGGATTTAATAACATCAATAGCAAAAACTACACTGAAGTAACATTAAAAATGCTAAATAAATCACAAGCAACAGATGTAACAGCAGAAACTTTACTTGCAGAAGGAATAATCGGAAAAATAAATGATGGAATAGTTGTTTTAGCAACTGGAAAATTAGAGAAAAAATTAAACGTTAAAGCCGTTAAATTTACAGCTAAGGCAAAAGAAGCAATCGAAGCTTTAGGTGGAAAGGCTGAGGTGATTTAATTGTTTAAAACTATAAAAAATGCATTTAAAACACCAGATGTTAGAAAAAGATTATTATATACATTATTATTAATAGTAGTTTTCAGATTTGGATGTTATATAACAGTACCAGGAGTAGACAGTATAGCATTAAGTGATGCAATGGGAAATAATAATGGTATTGCAGGATTAATTGATATTATATCTGGAGGAGCATTCTCTAGATTCTCAGTATTTGCAATGTCAATTACACCATATATTACAGCATCAATTGTAATCCAACTATTAGCAATGATAATACCAGCTTTAGAGAGATTAACTAAAGAAGGTGGAGAAGTTGGAAGACAAAAAATAAACAGATACACAAAAATATTAACAATTATATTAGCTTTAGTAGAAGGAATTGGATTATATTTATCATATAGATCAGCAGGAATATTTGTTGATGATTCATTCCTTACAGGAGCATTAGTTGTTACAGGCTTAGTAGCAGGAACATCTATTCTAATGTGGTTAGGAGAACAAATAACTGCAAAAGGAATAGGAAATGGAATATCATTATTAATCTTCATTGGTATCATATCAGGATTACCAAGTGGACTAGTAACATTGTGGAAGTTAATTATTCCAGAGTCAGGATTTAGTACAACAGGACTATTAACTGCAATTGGTATAGTAATTGGAGCAATAATCTTAGTTGCAGGAGTTGTATTTGTACAACAAGCAGAAAGAAGAGTACCAGTACAATACTCAAAGAAAGTAGTAGGTAGAAAAATGGTTGGTGCACAAAGCACTCATATACCATTAAAACTTGCTATGGCTGGAGTTATGCCAGTTATCTTTGCTTCATCATTCATGACATTCCCAGCAATGATAATCCAAATATTTGTACCAGATATAGCAAATCAAACAGGATTTTTAGCAGGACTATATAATTTCTCAATTGCTACATCAACATCAAATGTAGGAATTGGATATTCTATATCAAATGCAATTGTTTATTTACTATTAATTATAGGATTCACATTTTTCTATACTTATGCTACATTTAATCCAGCAGAAGTATCAAATAACATTAAGAAAAATGGAGGATTTATTCCAGGAATTAGAGCTGGAAAACCAACAACACAATACTTATCATCAATAATATCAAAATTAACATGGTTTGGAGGATTTTTCTTAGCATTGATAGCAATACTTCCAATGCTATTAAGATTTACAAACCTAAATATTGCATTTGGTGGTACGTCAATATTAATCGTTGTAGGTGTAGCATTAGAGACAGTACAACAATTAGAATCACAATTAGCAATGAGACATTATAAAGGATTCTTAGAAAAATAAGAAAAAGTAAAATAGTGAACTTAAGATGATTTTACATTATTATAATGCGAAAAAATCTTAAGTTCACAAAGATTTTAATAATTTTTATCATGTGTATTAATTAATAATAAATATGATAAAGATTATTAAATGTTTTAAGGTTATAAAATATTTACTTAATCTAAATTAAAACAAAGGAAGTGTTAAAAAGTATGGTAATAATAATGCTAGGAGCACCAGGAACAGGAAAAGGAACTGTTGCAGGTATACTAACACAAAAATTAGGAGTGCCACAAGTTTCAACAGGAGATATCTTTAGAAAACACATAAAAGAACAAACAGAACTAGGAAAATTAGCAGATAAATATATATCAAAAGGACATTTAGTACCAGATGATGTAACAATAGATTTAGTAAAAAGTAGATTACAAGAAGATGATGTAAAAGACGGAATTATACTAGACGGATTCCCAAGAACTGTTGTACAAGCAGAAGCTTTAGATAAAATGCTTGCAGAACAAGGAAGAAAAGTAGATATGGTAGTTAATCTAACTACACCAAAAGAAGAAATAATAGAAAGAATAACCAATAGAAGGATATGTTCAAATCCAGAATGTAAGACAATATACAATTTAATATTAAATCCACCTAAAGTTGAAGGAATTTGCGACAAATGTGGAAGTGAATTAATACAAAGAAAAGATGATAATAGAGAAACAGTAGAGGCAAGATTTGAAAACTATTTAGAAGTAACAAGTCCATTAGTAGAATACTATACAAAAAAAGGAAACTTAAGAACAGAACTAGTAAGCAAAGATATTAATAGATTGGGTAAGGATGTGGCTGAAGATATAGCCAAAGAATTTTAGTTAGTTGAAAAATAAAATAATGAAGTTTGACACAGACAAAATTGTAATTATTTTTCAAAAAAAGGGAGACGAGAAAATTGGTAACAATCAAATCAAAAAAAGAAATAGAACTAATGAAAGAAGCCTGCAAAGTAGTAGCCCTAACATATCAAGAACTAGAAAAAAGAATAAAACCAGGAATGACAACCTGGGAACTAGACCAAATTGCAGAAAAAACCATGAGAAGTTTAGGAGCAATACCTGCAGAAAAAGGATATGACATAGGAGTAAAAGGAGTTCCACCATATCCAGCAACCTTATGTGTCTCAATAAATGATGAAGTTATACATGGAGTACCATCTAAAAATAAAGTAATTAGAGAAGGTGACCTTGTAAGTATTGATACAGTAGCACTAAAAAATGGATTTAATGGAGATGCAGCAAGAACTTTTATAGTAGGAAAAGCATCAAAAGAAGCTGAAAGATTAGTACAAGTTACAAAACAAGCATTTTTTGAGGGAATAAAATTTGCAAAACCAGGATATAGAATTGGAGATGTATCACATAGAATTGGAGAATATGTACATTCACAAGGATATAGTGTAGTAAGAGAATTTCAAGGACATGGAATAGGAAGAGAAATGCATGAAGACCCAGGAATACCAAACTATGGAAAAGCAGGAAGAGGAATCAGACTAGAACCTGGTATGACACTTGCAGTAGAACCTATGGTAATACAAGGAAAACCAAATATATTACAACTAGATGATGGCTGGACAATTATAACAGAAGATGGAAGTTTGGCAGCACATTATGAAAATACAATTTTAATTACAGAAAAAGAGCCAGAAATATTGACAATACTTTAAAAATAGTGTATACTATAATAGTTATAATGCAAAATAGCCTTATTTTGCACAAAAAAGAGAAAGAAACTTAGAAAATAGCTCTTTAAGGAGGTTGAGATAATGGCAAAAGAGGATGTTATTGAAGTAGAAGGTACTGTTGTTGAGACTTTACCAAATACAAATTTTAAAGTAGAACTTGAAAATGGACATCAAATATTAGCACATATATCAGGAAAGCTAAGGATGAATTATATCAAAATATTACCAGGAGATAAAGTAAAAGTAGAACTTTCTCCATATGATTTAACAAGAGGAAGAATTACTTGGAGAGCTAAATAGGATAAAGTTAGAAATTAACCCAAATTATAATATAATGCAGAGGATTAGGAGGTGCAAAAAATGAAAGTTAGACCATCAGTTAAAAAAATGTGTGACAAATGCAAAGTAATAAAAAGAAAAGGTGTGATTAGAGTTATTTGTGAAAACCCTAAACACAAACAAAGACAAGGATAGTCTTTAAAAAGTTAATAACACAAATTTTGGTAGCGGCTGAGAACTAAAAGTTCTAATATCAGATTTGTGTTTATATATATGTCTGGAAGTTTTAAAGAGACTGGGGTAAACACCAGTAGCATTTCACCTTTAAAAATAAAGGACAACCAAAAATTATAAAAAATCAATGGAGGTGCAAAAAAACATGGCTCGTATAGCAGGAGTTGACTTACCTAAAGAAAAAAGAGTAGAAATAGGACTTACATATATCTATGGTATAGGAGTATCAAGTTCTAGAAAAATCTTAGAAAAAGCTGGAATCAATCCAGATACTAGAGTTAAAGATTTAACAGACGAACAAGTAAATGATATCAGAAAAGTAATTGATGAATCATATACTGTTGAAGGTGATTTAAGAAGAGAAGTTGCTCTTAACATCAAAAGACTTACTGAAATTGGATGTTATAGAGGACTAAGACATAGAAAAGGTCTTCCAGTAAGAGGTCAAAGAACAAAAACTAATGCTAGAACAAGAAAAGGTCCTAGAAAGTTGGTTAGCAAATCTAAAAAAGCCTAACTAAATCAATGAAAATCATTAATCGGAAGAAAATAAAACCAAGACGAAAATGAATAAATAGAAATTCAGAATTAAAATTTTGAATAAGGAGGAAAGAAGCAAAATGGCTAAAAATGTAACAACAAAAAAAGTAGCTAGAAGAAATAGAAAAAACATCGAAAAAGGTGCAGCACATATTCATTCTAGTTTCAATAATACAATAGTTACAATTACAGATACACAAGGAAATGCAATTTCATGGGGAAGTGCTGGAGGATTAGGATTCAAAGGTTCTAGAAAAAGCACACCATATGCTGCTGGTCAAGTAGCAGAAACAGCTGCAAAAGCTGCTATGGAACATGGATTAAAAACAGTAGAAGTATTTGTAAAAGGACCTGGTTCAGGTAGAGAAGCTGCAATCCGTGCACTTCAAACAGCAGGTCTAGAAATAAGTGCTATAAAAGACGTAACACCAATACCACACAATGGTTGTAGACCACCAAAAAGACGTAGAGTTTAGAGAAGAAAGGAGTAAAATATAAAATGGCAAGATATAAAGACGAACAATGTCGTATATGCCGTAGAGAAGGGCAAAAATTGTTCTTAAAAGGTGATAGATGCTACACAGATAAATGTAGTATTTCAAGAAGAAACTATGCACCAGGACAACACGGACAAAAAAGAGCAAAACTTTCTGAATACGGAACACAATTAAGAGAAAAACAAAAAACAAAAGCATATTATGGAGTTGGAGAAAAACAATTTAGAAAATATTTTGAAATGGCTTCTAATAAAAAAGGAGTAACAGGTGAAAACTTATTACAAATATTAGAAAGTAGATTAGATAATGTTGTTTATAGATTAGGTTTCGGAACATCAAGAGCACAAGCTAGACAATTTGTAAACCATGCACAATTCGAAG
>CAWVDV010000086.1:0-7327 GCA_963928115.1 Bacillota bacterium
CATTAATGGTGGTAATATCATATTTAACAATTCTACAAAAACCGCTAATACTGCTTGTACTATTTGCGTTATAAACGGAACTAGCTGTTGAATTAAATTAAAAATTACTGGCATGATAGTCTGTACTAATTGCATTAAAGGTGGTAATAATTGTCCAAATAAATCTGTTATTACTGGAGCAATTTGTTGTATTACACCTTCTATCAAAGGCATATTATCCATTAAGAATTGTACTATTTGTTGTAATATCGGCATCAACGCATTTCCTAATGGTACAAGTAACATTTCTGCATTTCTTTTTAGAGCCTCAAACATATCACTTAGATTGTCGTATTTTATTTCTTTAATTTGTCCCATAGTATCAGTCAATTGATTGAATTGACCTTCTGTATTTGCCATTGCTAATACTGCATCTGCTCCCAAATCTTCCCACATAGTACCAAAAATAGCAACTCCTGCTTGATTTTGTTCTAGTGGATCTTTTATATTAGCTAAGCCTGTTATAATTTTATTAAATGCCTCTGAGCCTTTTTCTCCTCCTTCAGCAAATGCTGATTCTAATTCTTTTGCATCCATATTCATGGATTTTAGTGCTTCTGTCGCTGAGCCATCTTTCATCCTGATGCCCATTTCCTTTATTGCATCTCCGACTTTATCAATTGAGAATGCTCCTGAGTCTGCTCCAGCTTTAAATGTATTGAACATATCTGTCGCACTTAAACCGTTTTGCTTAAAATGTACAGAATATTCATTAATGGAATCTAATAGATCACCATTTTTATCTAATCCTTGTTGAGCACCTTGTGCTATTAGATTATATGCTTCAGAAGAAGAAATTCCAAATTGATCCATAAGCATTTTGGCAGCTCTAACACTCTCATTTACTTCAAATCCAAATGTATCTCTTAATGCTAAGGCATCTTCAGTTACATTTTGTAATTCGGTGTCATTAATTTCTCCTAATTGTGTCTTTACTTGTGCCATGCTATCAGCTATATCTTGAAAATCTTCGCCATAATTGTTTCTATAAATGTTTCCTAGCACTTGATTGTATTGTTCTGTCTTTTCTGTTGCTTCACCTGTTGAAGCTATAAAACTGTCGGTAGCTTTATTCATCTCTTGTGTAGTATTGACTGCCATACCTCCAATTGCAGTTGCAGCTGTTACTGCTGCTGTTGCAATTCCTAATCCCCATTTAGTAGCTTTTTTAGCTACATCTCCAAACATATTTCCAATACTTCTACCGTTTCTCATCAGTTTTAGCCATTTTTTCATCTGCTTCTGTTGTATCAACAAAAATGCTTCCAAATAGTTTAAATATTTCCAACTTTTTCACCTGCCTTTTGTTGATTTTTTTCGTATATTTCTACTATCTTTTTACCTTCTTTCAATATTTGCTCATCTGTCATACTCATATTCTTTCTTTTAATACTTGCATTTTCTTTTATTTTTTTCTTGTAATCTTTAAATGAACAATAAGGCATAAATCCAGCTTCCATAAGTGGATATAAAGTCATCCATCTTTCATAAAATTCTTTTTCGTATGCGAACTGCAAAAAATCCGCTAATTTTCTTAGCGGATAATCCTTAATATTGACCATACCAAAATGTTTATTTAATAAATATATTATTTCTTCTGTTTTGGTACGGCCATTCGTTTTAAAAAACTTGTAAAGTCCTCATCTGATATTAATTCTTTTATAACTTCTATCATGTCAACTTTTGCTGCTTCTTCTTCAGAAATTTCCTTATATACTGCAACAAATTTTATTAATTCATCTCTTACTTCATGTAATTTGCTTCCAAGTTTTAACATGATATTCATTCCTATTTTGTTTTTTATCATCTCAATATCTTGTGCTTCTTTTCCTTTTGCCTCTTTTCCAATTAGAAACATATCATTTATAAATTTTTCATCTATTTTTATTTTGTCTAAAATAGAACTGATTAAACATATTGAACCTATTGTTAATTTCATTTTCTTATGCCTCCTCTAATTCATAACTTATTTCATCTATATTTTCTATTGTATATAGTGGCTTTTTCTTAGTTGAATCATATTCATGATGTGCACTATATACCATTTCTATTTCTCCCTCAGCTTTTTGTACTGCTGAAAAATCTAATCCGTTTTCATCTAGTGCGTTTGTAATAGTGATTTTTACATATTCTCCACCGATTTTTTGAGCAAATACTGTAATATTTTCTATGTATTCATCTTCACTAATTATTCCTATATTTGTAGCTTCAATTTTTGTGATTTTATTTGTACCGCTAGAATCTCTTGTGATTTTTGCTCCTGGTAATTTATCTGCAAATGTTTCTAAACTTGCATTTAGTGTTTTTACTGTTAATGATGCGTTTTCATCATCAATTGTTTTTAATCCTTTTGTTTTTCCTCTTGCCCCGTCAAATTCTATATTTCTGTATGTTCTTTCTACTTTAAAATTTGTTCCACCTCTGACTGGTGCAATTAATTCTTGTGTTTCCAATCCATAGTTTTTAAATAATATACCATGATCTAATTGGATATTTTCAATTTGTTCCTTTGTTATTTTTGACTCCATCTTATTTATTTCTCCTTTCAATTAAAACTAAATAAATGAATTTCAAAAGATAAAACTCTTTTCTTTATTGTTTTATCTTCTTCTTTGTCTGTTAAGCATGTATCAAACCATATAGCATAAGCATATCCATCAACTATTACTCTTTTTTGGTTTAATGTTTCTTTTAAACTATCACATATTTTTTCCAACTCTGTTGTATCTTCTTTTTTTGAGAAAACTTCAATTTCTAATGAGTACCTACTATATGCTTCATCATCTATTTCTTTGACATCAATTGTGGCATAAGGAAAATTAGACTTATTATGGGCATTCATAAAATAACTTTCAACAATTGGATTAATTTGTTTATATATTTGTTGCCTAATAAATACTCTTGGTTCTTGTTTATTCATTATCCCATTTCCTCACTTTCATCTATCAATCCTAATGCTTTGTTTTCATCTTCAATTGACTTTATATATGTTCCTTGTATTTTTCGTATTTCATTTTTCTTGCTAAGAACTGTGTTTTTTAGCATTGCTTCTTTTACAGTTTTGGATGTTCCTAATTCCTTGAATCCTAAATAGAAACCTCCGCTTCTTGTAACCTAAAAGTAAACTACCATCTTTTCTTGCCCAGTATTGTGTATTCTTTCGTCCTCTACCAGTTCTTCGCTTTATTTTCTTTTTAGTCTCTTTTGTTATGTATTTTCCTACATCTTTATTAGCTGCATGAACTAATTCTTTTAACATGTACTTTGTTCTATCAACTTGACTGATGTATTCAAATCCATTTTTAGTAAATTTTATTGCTTTAGGTACTGCCATAAGCATTCTCCTCATTATTAACTTTACTACTACAAGTTAATTCAATTTTTTCATCATCTCTAATATAAGTTTTTTGTATCTTATATTCTTTTCCTTTGTATTTTAAATATTCTTCATTTTCATATTCAAACTTCCATATAGTTGCTATAAACTCTGGTTTTAGTCCTACTGCTGCTGCCTGATATGCCTCTTTCTGCCCTATGCTTCTTATTCTTGCATATCTTTTTATTTCTTCAATTTTGTTTGTTGGATCTCCAATATCATTTTTTCCAGGTTGATTTTTTAACAAATAAATAACTTCATCCATTAGCTTCCACCTCTGTTTCTTCTTCAACTGTATCTTCAGAATCAGTTGTATACTCAGAAAGTGAACTCATAAAGTTTTTATTTTCTTCGAAGATTAATCTATTTTCCTGTGCTATGTCTTTATCTGTATATCTATAATTTCCTCTTATATATGCCGAAATTGTTTGCTCTATATATGAATCATTTGCTTTTATCTTAGAAGAACTAACACCAGATAAAATTAATTTTCTAATTGCTGCATTACCTAATCTTATTAATTCATCATCAAACTCATCTATTGTTAATCCTACTATTTTTCTTAATTCTTCATTTTTGAATATAGTATCAATACCTGGTGTCATTATTTTTTCTCCTTCCTATTTTTGCAATTCTAATATTTCTTGTATAATATCTTTTTTTGTGGCTTTACTTAATTTATAGCCTTCTTTTTCTGCTAGTTCTTTTAGTTCATTAACTGTTTTTTCTTTTAATTCTTCTTCTGTGTATTTTACTTCTGATGTTTTTTTCTTTTTTGAATCTATTTTTTGATTTTCATTTGTTTTTTCGTTTTCTGATTCATTAACATTTGTGTCATCCATAATAATATCAATTACTCTACCTTTTCCTTTTTCATTTAACTCTTTCATTCTTTTTATATCAACATCAAGTACAGTATCTTTTTTTACTTTTTCTCCTGTATATTTATCTTTAAATCCTACTTCTACTTCATATTTTATAATCATTTTGATTCCTCCCTATTTAAAAATAAAGGAAATACTCTGTTTTGAATATTTCCTTTTGACTTTATTCTACAATTTATTTAATTTTAAGCAACCTCTTCATCATCAGTTGGTTCTGTTGGAGTAGTTGTTGCTTCAGCTTTTTTTACTCTTATGAATCCGTTGTGAGCAACAACGTTACCACCAGCAAAAACTGAACCTCTATGAGCAATTTGTCCTTCTTCGAATTTGTAATCTTCACTTTGTTTTACTTCTAATTCTGAGAATATTGCTACTTCGTAGTTTTGTAATGAACCATAAGCCATACAATATGTATCTTTTGCTGTGTCTTTGCCACTTAATACACCACATGCTGAGTTTATAATAAATGGTATATCATCAATTGTTCCAGTATTTCCTTTGTTTACAATTTTATATACTTTCTTACCGTCTGCACTTCTTACTTTTGCGAATGCCTTTAAATCTTTTTTATTTAAGATTAATGTAGCATCTGCAACTGTATCTTCTTCTCCACCATAAGAATAAACAATTTCATCTAATGTTGTTTCATCTATTTGTGAAATTGATAAATCTTCATTTTTGTCTATCGCAAATTCCACATCTTCTCCTGTAGGATTGCTAAATATTCCTTGGAATTCTCCATTTGAGCCATCACCTGTTAAAATAGTTTTTGACATTTTTTTCTTTTCAGCAATATTCATGCCACCTACTATTTTATCATGATAATCTGCATCAGTTAATTTTTTAATTTCTTCTGGTTCTTCGTAATATGCTGTTATTTTTGTTTTATTAATATCAGCATATCCAAATTCTGGTGTAATAGCTTTATATTTTTTAGTAGTATCATCTTGTTTTCCACCTTCACCATATTTTTTAACATACCCTCTTTGATATGATTCTCCTCCTTCTAATGGAGTTATTTTTACTAAATCAATTAATGTAGATACTTCATTGAAAGTATCATTTACTCCTTTTCCAGTATATCTAGGAGCAACAAATTTACTTGTACCAACTGTTATTGCTCTTTTTTGTTTTAATGCTTTTCCTCTTTTACTTCTTTCTTCATAAGATAATTCTGTTTCAGGTTCACGTACTTCACCTGGTTTATTAACAAATCTTAATTGCCCTTCTTTATCTCTTTTTGTTAAATCTCCTGCTTTGTTTCTTTGTTCTTCTTTTTCAGCTTCTTCAACTGCTGCTTCTTCTTCCTCATTTAAGTTTTCAAGTTCACCTTGTAAAGCTTGGATTTCCTCTTCTGTTAATTCAATTGTTCCTTCAATTTGAGCATTAAGTTTTGCTCTGATTTCTTTTTTTCTTTTTAAAATTTTTCTTAATTTTTCGTTCATCTTTCTTTCCTACCTTCCTTTTTTAATATGTTTTATATAATAATTTTTTACTTCTCTCTTTTTGCAATTTGGCTCTCTCCAGAGCTTTCTGTTCTTTTTCAGCCACCGCCAAACGAGAACTCCTTGCTGAGATTGAAGTTGTATCATAAGCGGGAATGTCCACCGCACTGACATCATAAAGTTTGTCAACTTTCAAGACTCTCCATGTATGTGTTTCTTGATTGTATGATTCTTCTTTGACTGTAAAACAAAAACTCATTCTGTCTATATAGCCACCTTTTATTTCCTCATACAATTTTCTCCCTTCTTCTGTTCCGTCAAGTCTTGCTTCTATATTTAATCCATTAGTATCTATGTTTAACTTTAAAGTGTTATTTCGTGTTCTTGCTACAACTTTTCCACCATGATTGTAATTGAATATTACATCTGACATATCGGTTTCATTAAAAGCATTTCTGTCAATTACTTCTTTGTATTCTGTATCTCCACATTTGAATAATACTGTTTCTTGCTCAAAAGTTACTGCTTGTCCTTGAACAATCATTTCTTTTATTTCTTGCCCTTCTTCACCTTCAATTGTTTCATTTCTAGTTTTCAAATTTGTAAATATTCTATACATCCTGTTTTCTCTTAATCTTTGTAATGCCTCTTTGTTTGTTTCTCCTTTTTTACTCATTTACTTTCTCTCCTTCCGTTTTTTGTAATTGGTATTGGTCTGCAATATCTGCATTAACATCATTTAACGTTTGTAATCTCTTATCTCCTCCTGGCACTGGTCCTCTATTCCACATTTCTCTTTGTTCATTAACTGTAAATAGATGTTTTAAGTTTTTACATATTTCAATTTTTGTACTATTAGAAGCATTTGCAAGTCTGTTAGCTTCACAAATAATTTCGTTTCCGTAGTATCTTTCAGTTCTTGTAAAAACTTTTCTTGTCATTTCCTGACTCATTTGTATTGCAAATGGTTCTATTGTAGTTTCAAAATATGCTATCCATTCTTCATCAGTAAAATTACCTTTTATAATTTTTTCGTTTGTATTAAAATATTCATATATTTCTTGTTTTGTATAATCCATTTGTGCTTTGTTTGGTACAAATGGCTCTGTTTTAGTTTCATGGAATTTATATCTTGGATCTGTATATGCTAAACCTTTATTGTTCTTTGTTATGTCTAGATATCTTTCAGAAAAATCTTTTACTTGCTTGTCCCTATCATCTGGATTTAATACTTGTGCAAATTCTAATATTCCTCTTATGAATGCTGTGTTTTTTATCGCATTTGTTATTCCCTGTGAAGTTATGTTTGCAACTTCAAGTTGTGGATTTAATGTTTTAGTATTACTTTCTCCCCAAAAATCATGTTCACCAAAATGTTTTCTGATATGAATAATATCTTCATAAGATGCAATTTTACTGTCTCCATTTCTAAACCTAAACCTTATGAAAAGATTTGAGTCCTCATCTTCTAATAAATCTAATGATGAAAATTCAAGAGGATATATTCCCAATATTCCATCCATACCAGGTATATTAGGATCTCTATCTATATAAGCAAATGCGTTATTATTAATTTCTCGTTG
>CAWVDV010000087.1:0-4565 GCA_963928115.1 Bacillota bacterium
AAGACTAAATTCTAGATAGGTAGAATTTCATTCCAAGACTAAATTCTAGTTTTAAACAAAATCTAGAATTTACTTTTAAACTTAAATAAATATGAAAAAATATGAAAAAACATATTGACATTTACATAAAAACATGGTATATTATATATATGATTAGGGAACAATCCCTAAAATCATAAAAATCAAAAAAGGAGGTTAAAAGCATGACGACACGAGACAGACCCGGTATCATTTTTTTGAAAAAAAATAAATTTTTGTAAAAAGAGCCAGGCGGTGCACAATTTAGCGCCGAGGAGGTAAAAAATGAAGACCAGAAGCCGGTACACATCAGGATTTACCTGATGAAAGAATTAAATTAATTTAATATTAAATTGATTTAATTCAGTCGGAATAGTTATTCCGACCAAGATTTTTATGATGTATGTATAGAGAAGGTCACCAGATTGTGACCTTCTCTAAAATTTTTCAACTATCTATTGTTATTATTATTGTTGTTTTGTCTTTCGTTGTTGTTATTGTTTTGATTGTTTTTGTTATTGTTATTTGACTTATTTTCTTTATTTTTCTTTGACATGAAAAGCACCTCCATTCAAGTTTCAATAATATTATTTTCTAAAAAGCAAAAAAATATACATAAAAAAATAATTTGTATTTTTAGAGCATTTGATATATAATGGATAAAAATTAGAAAATATGTATTAAATATTATATAAAACATAATATATATTAGGAGGCAAAAATGGATTTTGAAAATGAAAAATTAAAAGAATTTAACGAATACATAAGATTTAGAAAAGTAGCCATAATAGGATTAGGAGTAAGTAATTTACCATTACTAGATTACATGTTTGAAAAAAAAGCAAGAGTAACAGTATTTGATGAAAGAGAAAGAGACAAATTAAGCAAAGAAGCACTAGAAAAAATAAGCAATTATGGATTTGAGCTTATAATTGGAAAAGATTGTTTAAAATATTTAAAAAATTTTGATATAATTTTCCGTTCACCAAGTTGTTTGCCTACTAAACCAGAATTAGTCCAAGAAGAAAATAGAGGAGCAATTGTAACATCAGAAATTGAAATGCTAATGAAAATGTGTCCATGTAAAATGATTGGAGTTACTGGTAGTGATGGAAAAACAACAACAACGAGTTTAATAAATAACATTTTGCAAAAAGCTGGTTACAAAACATTTTTAGGTGGAAATATTGGAACACCATTATTTACTAAATTACCAGAAATGAAACCAGAAGATGTTTTAGTGTTAGAGTTAAGTAGTTTTCAATTAATGGGAATGGAAGTTAGTCCAGATATTGCGGTTATAACTAATATAACACCAAATCATTTAAATATTCATAAAGATTATGAAGAATATATAGAAGCAAAGAAAAATATATTCAAATATCAATCTGAAAATGGAATAACAGTATTAAATTATGATAATGAAATCACAAGAAGTTGTGAAAAAGAAGTGCCGGGAAAAGTAATCTTTTTCAGTGGAAAAGAAAAATTGGATAATGGATTTATTGTTGATAATGGAATTATAAAAGAATGTGAAGATAGAGTAAGAAAACATATTTTAGATACACATGATGTCATTTTAAGAGGAGAGCATAATTTTGAAAATATAGCAACTGCAATAGCAGTAACAAGTACATTAGTAGATATAGAAGATGCAATTGAAGCGATAAAAGAATTTAAACCAGTAGAACATAGATTAGAACTTGTAAGAGAAATTGATGGAGTTAAATGGTATAATGATTCTGTAAGTTCATCACCAACAAGAACAATTGCAGGTTTAAAATCTTTTACAGAAGATATTGTATTAATTGCAGGAGGTTATGATAAAAATTTAGATTATACTCCAATTGCAAAGCCAATAGTTGAAAAGGTAAAGACTTTAATATTGTTAGGTCAAACATCAGGAAAAATATTTGATGCGGTAAAAAATGAATTAGAAAATCAAAATAAAGAACTTGATATTTATATGTGTAATTCTTTAGAAGAAACTGTACAATTAGCAAAGAAACATGCTGTTAAAGGTCAAATTGTATTATTTTCACCAGCTAGTGCAAGTTTTGATATGTTCAAAAATTTTGCTGATAGAGGAGAACAGTTTAAAAAATTAGTGAATAATTTGTAGTAAAATATTAGCTAGAATATTTTAATAGTAAAACCTCTTAGACACAAATTTTTAAAAAATGCATAACATATACAAAAGAAAAAGGAGGTTTTATAATGTACAATCAGAGTTATGAAGAGTACATAAGAAGCATACTAGGATATCCAAACTATCAATATAATGACAATGATTCTATGTCATATATGCAAAATCAAGGATATAATTATAACAACAATTTTAATAACAATTATAGCGAAAATGAAGATAATAATAGTGAATTAGAGCAATATTATCCAGAAATATATAAAATTGTATATCCAATGGTATCACAAATATGCAGAAATAATACAAGAGAAATAACAAGAGAAGTAATTGACGAAATGACAGACGAAATCTATTCGGCAATTGAGGGAACATCAGATAATGAAATTAATTTGTCAATAAACTTGCAAAATGATATAAGAACTGGTGAGAATAGAACTCAGAATATGAATGCAAAAGAAATGAATTCATCTAGTCAAACGATTAGAAAAGAGGCAAAAAAGGATTCAATACAAGTAGAAAACAGAAATGAAAATAGAGAGGATAGACAAATAAGAAATAGAAGTTTACGAGATTTAATAAGAATTTTAATTATTCGAGAATTACTTAGAAGAAGACCAGGAAATCGTCCACCAAGACCTAGACCACCTATGAGGCCACCATTTCCTGGAGGACCACGGAAGACTACCACAAGGACCAGGCAGGCCACCTCAAGGTGGAGGTAGGCCTCCAATGATGCCAAGAGGATATTATGATATTTATGAACATTAATGATTTAAATCAAGAGGTATTAATATCTCTTGATTTTTTAGTACATATTTATATTTGACATTATTAACATAAAATGATAAAATTAATATGTATTAAATATGTTAATTGGGGGAATAATATGGAACAAAACAAAATAAGAAATAAAATTTTAGCTATATCAGGTCAACCAGTAACTGGTAAGGGAACAAATATAAAAGCTATAATAGAAAAATTGAAACAAATGGGATATGCAGAGGAAAATATACATTTGGAGTCAACAGGAAATGAATTTAGAAAATATTTTAATATGATTGTCGAATTAATACAAAGTTTAGATAATGAAGAGAATGTAAAAAAATTAACAGAGAGTGAAGAACTAAAGAAAATTTTTAGTAACAATGAGTATAGAAAATCGTTTACTGAAACTTTAGTTATGTTAAAAAAATCAGGATTAGATTTGTCAAAATTTAATATTGAACAAGCAAATAATTTAGAAGAATTTAAAAAAATCAGAAAAATTGTTGACACTTTAATTGATGAGGGGATTAAAGAAAAAGGCATTGAGATTAATAGTCAAAGTCGACCAGATGATATTTGGATAATTGATTCGAGATTGGCTTTTTATAACATACCTGATGCTTTTTCAGTAAGATTAACTGCATCTCCTGATGTTGCTGCTCAAAGATTATTGCAAGATAAAACCAGAGGAAAAGAAGATAGCAAGTATAAAGATATAGCTGAAGCAAAGGAAGCGAGAGAAAGAAGAAGAATTGGAGAAACTTCAAGATATTTACAAAGATATGGAGTGAATTTAGAAGATGAAAATAATTATGATTTAATTATCGATACATCTTATTCAAGTATAAATGATATTTCTGACACGATATTGAAATGTTTAGAATTATTTTATCAAGGCAAACCATTTGAAAAAAAATGGATAAGCCCAAAACTACTTTTACCATTACAAGAAGAAAGATTGACTTATGGAAAAGCTTTATATGATTTAGAAGAAATAATACAAAGTATAAGAGAAAATGGATACTATCCTTCTTCACCAGTAGAAATAGTAGAAGCAGATGGGTTAAAAGGAATAGTTGAAGGACACCATAGAAATTTTGGGGCGGCTTATGATGGATTGACATTAGTACCATATATTGTGTTAGCGAAAGATGATGAAAAACTTCCAGGAAAGACTATTACGGCAAGACAATATATGCAAGGATTAACAGCAAGTAAATTATATGGCCATGAAGAATTGATAGGAAAAGAGTTTAGCTATAAAGAAGTATATCCTGATATATATGAAAAGTTAAAGCAAAAAGAACAAGAAGAAAGATAAGAATAAACCAAGTTATAAAACATAATAAATACAAAAATCCAGCTTGATTAGAGTTGGATTTTTTGGTATGAAAAAATTGTATTTTATTTTTGAAAAAAATCCCAAAATGATAAAAAATTTTAAGAATATAAATCAAAAAAAATACAAATAATAATATTGAGAAATTTTGAAAGGTGGTAATAAAATGAAAGTTAAAGATTGTATGTGTGAAGATGTATGTTGTGTAAGACCTGAAACAAAAATACAAGAAGTAGCAAAATTAATGAATCAACATCATATAGGATGTGTTCCAGTATGTGATGACAACAATTGCAT
>CAWVDV010000088.1:0-11694 GCA_963928115.1 Bacillota bacterium
AACACTTCAAAATACATTAGTAATGGCTCAATCAACAGCTGAAGATGTCAAAAAAGTAGCTAGACAACAAGCTGACCAAATAATAAATGAAGCAAAAGGAACAGCTCAAAAACAAGCAAGTGATTTAGATAATGAAATAGTTGCAAAAAAGAAAGAATTAGAAGACGTAAAAAAACAATTTGATATATATAAAGCAAAAATGGAATCATTATTAATTTCTCAACTAGAATTATTAAAAGATATTAACAAAGATGATGCATAAATTATTTATTATTACAAAAGAAAAAGGCTATCAAAAGTGATAGTCTTATTTTTGCATTTAAAAACAATAAAAATGTCATTTAAAAAAGTATTACAATGATTAATGTAAAAATAACCAAACTATGTTACAAAACTATTAAATATATGTTACATTTCTATTAATACTATTGACTTTGATTGAAAAAAGAATAAAATAGTATTATCAAAGAAAGGATAATTTGAAAAATAATCAGCATCTTGCGTTGTTAAGCTCGTTTGCCTAGCAATATACTAATTTTTTTCAAATTGAAATAAGAAATCATGAGAATTATTGCAGGAGAAAAGCGTGGCACAAAATTATATACACTAGAAGGATTAAACACAAGACCTACGCTAGATAGAGTAAAAGAATCTCTATTTAATATTATACAATCAGAAATAAGAGAAAGCGTTTTTTTGGACATATTTGCAGGGAGTGGGGCAATAGGAATAGAAGCAGTAAGTAGAGGAGCAAAAAAAGCGATACTTTGTGATAACAATAAACAAGCAATACAAATAATAAAAAAGAATATTGAAAAAACACGGGTATCAAAACAAAGTAGAACTTTATCAAATGCAATTTAATGAATTAATAGAAAACAAACTAAAAGAAAAAGTAGATATTGTATATTTAGATCCACCATATAAGACAAATTACGCAATTGATGCAATCAAAGTATTGATTAAAAAGGAAATCTTAAAAAGTGATAGTATAATAATAATAGAAACAGACCAAAAAGAAGAAATAAAAGAACAACTAGAAAATTTAGATATAGATATTATAGATGAAAGAAAATATGGAAGAGCAAATCTAATATTTTTACAATACAAAAATTAAAATTTTATATTGTAAAAAATAGCATTGCACTGAAAAAAAGAAGGTTTAAGCTAAGAAAGGGGTAAAACCATGGAAATATTTACATTATTAGAAACATTGGAGGATTTATTAGAAAGAAGCAGAAATCTGCCATTCTCTTCAAAGGGAATAGTAGATAAAGATGAAATGCTTGATTTAATAAAAGAAATTAGATTAAAACTTCCAGATGAACTAAAACAAGCTAAATGGGTTAAAGAAGAAAGACAACGTATATTAGTAGAAGCTCAAAAAGAAGCAGATGGAATTGTTAAAGAAGCAGAAAATAGAATAATTGCAATGATAGATGAACATGAAATTACAAGAAAAGCATATGACCAAAAAACAGAAATTATTGAAACAGCTAATGAAATGTCAAGAGAAATTTCTAAAGGTACTAAAGAATATGCAGATAGTCTTCTTGCAAATACTGAAAATGTATTAAATGATACTTTAAATAAATTGGGAACTAATATGACAGAAGCCTTGAATTTAATGCAAATTTCTTTGGAGGATACAATTAAAACAATTCAAAATAGTAGAAAAGAGTTGAAATAGATAGCAATCAGAAGTCGGATATCAGAAGTCATAGGCTATGTGCAAGGCTTTTGGTTTCCGGCTTTTAATTTTAAAAATAATGAAAGGATGGTTAAAATAGTGGCAACAAAAAGAAAAAGAAGATATCAGAAAAGAAAAAAGACAACTTCTAAAATGGATATGGCAGTAGTTATACTAATAGTTGTAAGTATCCTTTTAGCAGTTTTAATATATACAAAATCAGGAATGGTAGGAACAAAATTAAATGAAATATTAGGTGGAATATTTGGAATAGTACAATACATATTACCTATTGGTATTTTTGTGATTGCCATAAAAATAGCATCAAATGGAAATGAAGAATTTAAAATGAAATTAGTACAATATGGAGTGCTTTTAATAGCATTATCCATTGTATTAAGCGTGTTTCAAATATCTGGAGGAGAACTACAAACAAATGGAGACCTTTCAAGCATAGTTAAAGATGCATACTATTTAGGCTCACAAAGTAAAGGTGGAGGAGCAATAGGAGCACTTGGAGCAGTACCATTAGTAAATCTTTTGGGAGTTGTAGGAGCAATTATACTATGTTTAGGAATTGCAGTAATATTAATAGTATTTACATTTGGAATTAACTTGTCAGAAAAAATTCAAGAAATGGCTGACAAAATGGAAGAAAAACGAGAAGAAAAATTAGAATATCGTGAACAAAGGAAAAAAGAATTAGCACAAATGACAGAAGAAAAAAAAGAAACACCAGCACAAAGAAGGAGAAGAGAAAGACAAGAAAGATTAGCACAAAAAGAATTAGAAAAACAACAAAACAATCCGATGGAAAATCAAATAAAAATCAACTTTGGTGGACGAATTGTTGATAATGGAGACGAAAAACAAGGATTAAAGAAATATGACCATAGTAATGACGATTTAGAAACATTAACAAAAGAAAGTAAAAAAGGATTATTAGCAAGAAAACAAGCCGAAAATAAACAAGAAGTAATTGAACCAGATGTTTTAGAAAACAACTTATTCAAGCAAGAAGATGAACAAAAAGAAGAAAAGAAAAGAGAGGTTTTACAATTAGAACATGCAATGACAGTTGAAGATGAACATTATGAATATCCACCAGTAGAGTTACTTAGCAAAGCAGGAAAGAAAACACTAAAAGGTGGAGCAAAAGCGTTAACAGATACTGCAACAAAACTTCAAAAAACATTATATAGTTTTGGAGTATCTGCAAAAGTTGAAAATGTATCAGTAGGACCAGCAATAACACGTTATGAGCTTAAACCAGCAGAAGGAGTTAGAGTTAGCAAAATAGCAAACCTAGCAGATGATATAGCACTAAACTTAGCAGCAGAAACAATACGTATAGAAGCACCAATACCAGGAAAACAAGCAGTAGGAATTGAAGTACCAAACCGTGAAAAAGAAGCAGTACATCTAAGAGAAGTATTAGATAGTGATGAATTTAGAAAAAGTGATTCGAAACTAACAATAGCACTTGGAAAAGACGTTGCAGGAGAAATCCAGTTAGCAGATATAGCAAAAATGCCACATGTATTAATTGCAGGTTCAACAGGTTCAGGAAAAAGTGTGTGCATAAACACAATAATAACAAGTATAGTTTATCATGCAAAACCAAGTGAAGTTAAATTTGTAATGGTAGACCCAAAAGTAGTTGAATTATCAGTATATAATGGAATACCACATCTATTAATCCCAGTAGTAACAGACCCAAGAAAAGCAGCAGGTGCACTTGCATGGGCAGTACAAGAAATGGACAATAGATATAATCTATTTGCACAAAAAGGAGTAAGAGACCTAAAAGGATATAACAAAGCAATAGAAAAAGAAGAAGGAATGGGAAAACTACCACAAATAGTAATAATTATAGATGAGTTAGCAGACTTAATGATGGTAGCAAAAAATGACGTAGAAGATGCAATATGTCGTTTAGCACAAAAAGCAAGAGCAGCAGGAATGCATTTAGTAATTGCAACACAAAGACCATCAGTAGATGTAATCACAGGACTAATCAAAGCAAATATACCATCAAGAATAGCCTTTGCAGTATCATCACAAGTAGACTCAAGAACAATATTAGATAGTGTAGGAGCAGAAAAACTACTAGGAAAAGGAGATATGCTATACTTCCCATCAGGAGCACCAAAGCCATCAAGAGTACAAGGAGCATTTGTATCAGATGACGAAGTAGAAAAAATAGTAGACTTCATAAAATCAAATGGAACAGCAACATATAGTGAAGACATATTAGAAAGCATAGAAAATAATAATAAAACAGAAAAAGAATTAACACAAGAACAAGCAGAAGATGACGAAACAGACCCATTTTTAATGGATGCAATACAAACAGTAGTAGAAACCGGACAAGCATCAACATCATTTATACAAAGAAGATTTAAAGTAGGATACGCAAGAGCAGGAAGAATAATAGACCAAATGGAAGAAAGAGGAGTAATATCTGGTTACCAAGGAAGCAAACCAAGAGAAGTACTAATGACATTAGATAAACTAAATGAACTAAAAATGGGAAGTAGTACTACAACAGAATAGGGGATTTAGGGGACGGTCCTAAAATCCCTAAAAACAGGGATTTTAGGACCGTCCCCTAATCCCTGAACGAAAGGAGAAGTAAATTGCTAAAGAAGAATGATAAGTTATTAGATAAATTTGTCAAAAAGAACTATAACAATGAATTAGAAAAAGTGCTAGAAAAAAAGTATTTTGATGAAAATACAAAAAGCCTTCTTCTAAGCATCATGTATAAAATTGAAACAGCATATAAAGACTATGAAAAAGTAAAACAAACAGTTGAGCCAAAAGAAATATTTATTCAAAAAATAATAGATATTATAAAAACTCAATGTGATGATATAAAAGTTGTCAAATTAAAATCAAAAGAAGCAGAAATGTTAGGAAATCATACTTTTTTAGTTGAAAGAGATAAAAAAAGAATTATATGCTATCCAATTGAAAGAAAATTATTATATTGTATTGCGAAAATAGACAAACATGAAACAATAATAAAAGACAAATATTATCTAATAAACGAAACATTATCAGAATTAATAAATGTAGGAAACAACATAAACACAGTAGAACCAATGAGAGACTTCAATGGATATTCTTGGACAACTATTCCAAGAGAAATTGAGAGCATACCACATAATCTAATATATCAAAATTTAAGAATGTTAATAGGATATCAATTCTTAAATGAATGGATTGAGAATAAAGAGTTCATAATAGATTATATGGAAGAATTTGAAAATGAATTTGAAGCACTTTATGGAGAAGAAAACAAAAACAAATTTGTAAAAGAATTAATTGAATTATCAATCTTATTAGCCATCAGATTCAATTCTAAAATAAAAGATAAAATTAAAAAAGAAAAAAATGAAATAGACGAAAAATTAAAGCAGATTGAAAACAATCAAGAATTTGTACAAACACAGACAAGAGAAAAGAAAAGATTAGCAGATGAAATAAAACAAATAGATGAAACATTAAATAACAAAGAATTATTACAAAAAGAATATGAAAAAAGAAATGAATTTTTACCATTAGAAAAGAAAATATTTAGTAGCAGAATATTATCACAAATGATGGCAAAAGAAAGAGAAGAAAAGATAGAAAAAATAGAAGAAATCAACAAACTTTTAAAGCCACAAGAATTTGTTAAATATAAAAAAGAATTAGAAAATAAAGAAAAATATTTAAAATATATAGATACAGAAAACCTTGAAAAAGAAATAGAAAAATATTTGTTAAAAATACAAAAAGAATTCATAAAATGCTATAACATAAAAGTCGAAAAAGCACAAACAAAACAAGAAATTATAACATTATTATATGAAATTAGATATTATAACTTATTACCATATACACAAGAAAAAAACATATGCCAAATAAAAGAAATACAAAAAGAATTAGAAGAACTTAAGAAAAAACTATTAAAAAGAGCATATGAAATGAAGGTAACAGAGCAATTTGCAAAAAAAGATGAAATACATTATGAATTAATGAAAAATATATTTGACATAAGAGTTATAAGCTTAGAAGATTTATATATAAAAGTCATAAAAGAAAAAGAAAAATACTATATACAACTATTTGACGAAAACATCTTTGAAGAAAAAATAGAAATACAAGATAGTGAAAATTTAAGAAAAAGAGACTTAGAAATTAGACTAAACAAAAAAGTTAAAATTTTTAGATAGGTGCAATGGGGACGGCCCCATTTTGCATAAATACGTGCAAAGTAACACGTCCCCATTGCACTCTGAGAGAAAGGATGAAGTTAATGAAAATTACCTTTTTAGGAGCAACAAGAACAGTTACAGGTTCAAACTTTTTAGTTGAAGCTTGTGGAAAGAAATTTTTAGTAGATTGTGGAATGTGGCAAGGAAAAGCAGAAATCGAGGAAGAGAATGCCGAAGAATTTGCATTTAATCCACAAGAAATTGATTTTATGTTATTAACACATGCACATATAGACCACTCAGGCAGAATTCCAAAACTATATAATGAAGGATTTAGAAATAAAATATATGCACATAAAGCAACATGTGACCTATGTGCTTTAATGTTACCAGATAGTGGACATATACAAGAAATGGAAAGCCAATGGAAAAATAAGAAAAGACTAAGAAAAGGCGAAAAAGAAATTCCACCAATATATACAGCAGAAGATGCAGCAAAATCACTAGAAATTTTTGAACCAGTACAATATGACCAAATCATAGAAATCTCGCCAGATATTCATGTTAGATTTAATGATGCAGGACACATGCTAGGTTCAAGCATTATTGAGTTGTGGACAAATGAAGATGGAAAAGAAACAAAAACAGTATTTACAGGAGACTTAGGAAATAATGATATTCCACTATTATCTGAGCCAACTATGATAGAAAGCACAGATTATTTAGTAATGGAATCAACATATGGAAGTAGATTGCATATGCGAAATGATGAAAAAGCTCAAATGTTTTTGGACATAGTATCAGATACTCTAGATAATGGCGGAACAGTAGTAATACCATCATTTGCAGTTGGAAGAACTCAAGAAATATTATATGAAATAAACAAATTAAAAGATGAACAAAATAATGATGAAGAATTTAAAAGAAAATATAAAACATTAATGAAAGCAAATGTATTTGTAGATAGTCCACTTGCAATTTCAGCAACAGAAGTATTTAGAGAAAATATGAATCTATTTGATGAAGAAACACAAAAAGAAATAGCTAAAGGAGACAATCCTCTTGAATTTCCAGGATTAAAATTTACACAAACAGCAGATGAATCAAAAGCATTAAATGAAGACACAAGACCAAGTATAATAATATCAGCAAGTGGAATGTGTGAAGTAGGAAGAATAAAACACCACTTGAAACACAATTTGTGGAATCCAAAATCAACGATATTATTTGTTGGATATCAAGCACCAGGAACATTAGGATATAACATAGTAAATGGAGCAAAAACAGTAAAAATTTTTGGAGAAGAAATAGCAGTAAATGCAAGGGTAGAATATATTGAAGGATATTCTGGACATGCTGACCAAGAAGGATTGATGAATTTTATATATTCATTTATTAAAAAGCCAAAACACATCTTTTTAGTACATGGAGAACCTGAATCACAAGATATATTAAAAGAAAAAATCGAAACAGAGACAGGATTAGGTGTTACAGTACCAGAATTTGGGGAGACTTATGATTTAAAAGATACAATTACAATGGAACACAAGATAGAAAGAAAACTTGCAACAAGTATGAGAGGAGAAATAATCCAAAGACTAGAGAAGCTAAAAGAAGAAATAAAAGATATGGATACTTATGTAAGACAAGATATTGACAACAAGAACTTAAGAGATGAGGACATATTTAGAATTAATGAAAAGATTAAGGATTTAGAGAAACAAATTGTTAATGTTATAGAGGGATAGGAGATTGAAAAATAAATGGAAGAAAAGTATTTAAACGAAGCAATAATAGGAAATAAAAATATGATAGCAACACTAACTTCAAAAGGAGAATTACAAAGGCTATACTTTCCAAACAAAGACAATAGGCAATATATCAACTTTTTTCATACAGGCGTAAAAATCAATGAATCAGACTTAATATATTTACATGATGATATAAATAATGTATATAAACAATATTATGAAGCAGATACAAATATCATAAATACTGAAATCACTAACACATATTTCAACCTAACAACAGTCCAAACAGACTATGTTTTATTAAAAGAAAATGTGCTAGTTAAAAGATATGTTTTCCTAAATGAAAGCAAAATTGACTTAAATGTAAGTTTTTATATCCATTCAGAATTATTGTCAGACCAAAACAATTTAGTTGGTTGCAAAATAATAGATGGTGGAATGATGCAATATGCACATGATTTCACAGTTTCAACATTTGCAAAAGGACATGAAATAAATAAACACCAAATAAATGGAAGCTACAACACAATCAAAAGAGGAGAAATAAATGACAAAGACTATATAGGAATGTCAAAAGATAGTAGTATTTGCTATGATATAGGAACTATCAAACCACAAGAAAAGAAAGTATTAGAAATCTGCATTACAATTGGAGAAAACAAAAACATCTCAGAGATAGAAGATGAGATAGACAGAATAAAAAGAATAGACTTAAATAAAGAATATACAAATACAAAATCATATTGGAGAAAATATGTAAAAGCCCATAATGGACTAGATTTAAAAGAACCAAAAAATAGCTATGATGAAAAAATATATGAAATATATAAAAGAAGCATATTACTATTTCCGCTATTAACAAACCAAGAAACAGGTGGGATAATTGCTTCACCAGAAATAGATGAAAACTTCACAAAATGTGGAAGATATGCATATTGTTGGCCAAGAGATGCAGTATTTATAACAAGAGCATTAGATATATTAAAAATGGAAAAAGAGTCCGATAAATTTTATAGGAATTTTTGTAAGAAAACACAAAGCAAAAATGGAATGTGGGAGCAAAGATTCTTCACAGATGGAAAATTAGCACCATGCTGGGGATATCAAGTAGATGAAACAGCAAGTGTAATATATGGAGTATATGAACATTATAAATACACAAAATCAGAAAAATTCCTAAAAGATTGTCTTCATATGTGTGAAAAAGCAACAGACTTTCTAGAAAAATATGTTAAAGATTGGTTGGGATTAGAAGGAATTGAAGAAAGAGAAAAAGATGTTGTAAAAGAAGAAATAGAAGAAGAAACAAGAGAAAGATTAGGAATGAAGCATAAATACCACGTAAGTTATGATTTATGGGAAATGCATGAAGGAATCCATCTATATTCTTTAGCAAGTATATATGCAGCATTTGAAAACATGATAAACATATATAAGGTATTGGGTAAAAATGTATCAGAATTTGAAAATAATAGATTAAAAGAAGAAAAAATAAACAAAACAAAGAAAAGATTAGAAAAACTACAATTAGGAATAAAAGAATATATAAATAACAATTTATATGACAAAGACAGCAATTCTTATTTAAGAAACACAGAAGACAAAAAAATGGATATTAGCATGATAGGAGCAGTTACACCATTTAATGTATTCAAGCCAAAAGAAAAGAAAATAGTAAATACAGTAGAAAAAATCAATTTAACACTAAGAACATACACAGGAGGATATCAAAGATTTGAACAAGACCACTATATGAATGGAAATCCATGGCCAATAGCAAACCTTTGGATGACGCTATATTACTTAGAAACAGGAGAAAAAAGAAAAGCAAAAGAAACCTTTGACTTTGTAGTAAAAACAGCAGGAAAGCACAGTTTATTAGGAGAACAAATAGACAATAACACACTAAAACCATGTTGGGTACTAGGACTTGGTTGGTCACATGCAATGTTCATAATCGTATTAGAAAAATTGTACGGTTAGGTTATGGTCAGTTTGGGGACAGGTTCGGAGTGACCATTTTTGGTCAGTTTAGGGACGCCACTTTTTAAATAAATGTAAAAATATGTAAATAAGTATAGCCAAATTATTGAATTTATGCTATACTTATTTATATTATATCTATTATATTGTTTCAATTAAAATTATAATTCTATAATTTAATTAAATTCAATAATGAATATCCATGATAAATAATAAAAATACAAGGAGGAATGTGATTGCCTAGAAAATCAAGAAAAATAAGTAAAAATAAAGTATATCATTGTATGTTACGAGGAATAAACAAGCAAGAAATATTTTTTGATTCACAAGACTATTTAAAATTCAAGAAAGAACTAAATGCAACAAAGGAATTTTTTTCATATAAATTATATTCGTATGTTTTAATGCCAAACCATATTCATTTAGAGATTAAAGATGAGAATGATAAATTAGCAAAAATAATGCAAAGCTTGCAGCTAAGATATTCTAGTTATTTTAATAAAAAATATGAAAGAACAGGTCATTTGTTCGAAAACAGATTCAAAAGTAAAACTGTGGAAGGGGAAATATATAAATTAAATTTAGTAAGATATATTCATCAAAACCCTGTAAAAGCAGGAATTAGCAACATTGATAAATATAATTGGAGTAGTTATAATGAATACTTAGAAGAAAATCAAAAAGAAAACAAGCTGACAGATACAAAAGAAATATTGGAAATGTTTTCTTTTGATAATAAAGATGCAAAAGCACAATTTATTTTATTTAATCAAGAAAATTATAAATTTAAAAATAGCGAAGATTTGCTAGAATATGAAATGAAAAATAATTTAACAGATGATGAGATTATCTATTTTGTTAAAGAATATTTAAAAATAGAAAATATTCAAGAAATACAACATTATTCTCCTAATTTTAGAGATGAGATTATATGTAAAATAAGCAAAATTAAAGGAGCAACTCAAAATCAAATATCAAGAATTTTAGGACTTAATATTAGAATTATACAAAGAGCTATGCAAAAGAAGAATAAAGATATATAAATACAAGAAAAAATAAATTAAAACACTAATAATATAATGCATAAAAATATTCGGAATATAAAAAAGTGGCGTCCCAAAACTATCCAAAAATGGTCAGTCCGAACCTGTCCCAAAACTAACCAAAAAACACTTGAAAAAAATTCTTTTTTGGTATAGAATGGAATTGCCCAAGAAAAAAAGGGTAATAATAAATAAAAGATGAATAAACTTCATCATAAAAGGAGGAATTGCAATGTCAATTAAAATAGGTATTAACGGATTTGGAAGAATTGGAAATCTATCATTCCAAGCAGCCTTAAAAAAGGAAGGAGTAGAAGTAGTAGCAATAAATGATCCATTTATAGCAGCAGATTACATGGCATATATGACAAAATATGATACAGTACATGGAAGATTTGACGGAACAGTAGAAGAAAAAGATGGACATTTAGTAGTAAATGGAAAAGAAATAAAAGTATATAATGAAATGGACCCACACAATATCCCTTGGGGAGAATTAGGAGTTGAATATGTATTAGAATGTTCAGGAGTATTTACAACAATGGAAAAAGCACAAGCACATATTGATGCAGGAGCTAAAAAAGTAATAATTAGTGCACCATCAAAAGATGCTCCAATGTTTGTTATGGGAGTTAACCATGAAACATATGATCCAAGTATGAACATAGTTTCAAATGCATCATGTACAACAAACTGTTTAGCACCACTTGCTAAAGTTATAAACGACAAATTTGGAATTAAAGAAGGATTAATGACAACAGTACATGCAACAACAGCAACACAAAAAACAGTTGATGGAGCTTCTAAAAAAGATTGGAGAGGTGGAAGAGCAGCAAGTGCAAATATCATACCATCTTCAACAGGAGCTGCAAAAGCAGTTGGAAAAGTAATTCCATCATTAAATGGAAAATTAACAGGAATGTCATTCAGAGTACCAACAGTTGATGTTTCAGTTGTTGATTTAACATGTAATTTAGCAAAACCAACAACATATGAAGAAATTTGTAAAGTAATGAAATCAG
>CAWVDV010000089.1:0-5170 GCA_963928115.1 Bacillota bacterium
TTCCTCCTATAATATTTAATAATTTTTTTATATAATTTTCATTTGATTCTATTTTTTCATCATTTAATATTTTTATTTCTTTTATATGTTCACAATGTTTTATATCTCTACATAATAAATTAGTTAATCTATTTAATATTTGTTCTTTATGTTCTAATTTTTCTATATATTGTTGTAATATTAAAAATTGCATTTGTTCTAGTGGATATAAGATGTTTTTATATTCGTTAAATTCTCTAAATCCTTCTTTTATATTTTTTAATATCTGGTGTACTTTGTTTTTTTCAAATTCATTATTCATTTACAATTTTACTCCTAATCGAATTTTAATATCCTGTCTCTCTGCATACTCCTTAGCATTGAAGATAAAATAACTTCTTTATCTGCTTTTAATTCCTGTTTTCTTGCAGATTTTATACAATATAATTCTTTTAAACCATCAATTGGCTCAAACCACCCCCATCTGTTTTTTATTCCAAATTCGTTTATTTCTTCTTTTTGCCTTTCTTCTAAATGATCTATTGCTACATATACTCCTATTTCACTAGGTATTTCTTTTTTTACTTTTTCATATAAGCTATATGGCATTACAAAATAATTTTTGTTCCCAAAAAAACTCAATTTATTTTTGCTATGAAAATCTTGTACACTTTGCTTTATTTCATAGCAATAAATTTCTCTATTACAGTTATACATTACACAATCTACAATTTCGGAACCATACCAACCTAATGTACATTCAAATACATAAAATTCATTTCTATCATTAAAATGATTTGCTAGTAATTTTTCTAACATTTTTGTTCTTTCTGTTTTCATCAATTAATCCTCCACCAATTTATTTGTATCTAAATCTATTTTTGTATTTAATTTTTTATATACTTTTCCTGCTTCATAAATTGGGAAATCATTATCTTTTAGACAATGTATTCTTCTTTGATATGATGATATTAAAAGAGGGCATTTTGCACAACCTTCTACATTTTCACAAATATTATTGATTTCTCCATTAGTTAATTGGTCTATTAATTTTACTTTACTCATCTAACCACCCCAGTTCTTCGCATTTTTTATTTATTGCTTGTAGTTCTTTTAAGCTCATTGGCATACTTGTAGCATTCTCGTTTTGTATAAAAATGTATCTTTCATTTATTTCAAACGATATTATTTTTGTTCTTCCACACCATTTTCTTTTATAATCTAACCAGCAATCGTTGCTATGTATTTTTTTATATCTTAATTTTTCAAACATCTTATCTGCTTCACTCATTCAAAACGCTCCTTTTCTTCTCCAGTTCAAATTGATAGCTTTTCTCTTTTTCGCTATCTAGCTCTATCTCTAAATCTGTTATTTTTTGTTGTTGCTTTTCTATTAAACTATTTCTGTAAGTTATATTTACTAACAAAAACATTATTAGTAAATATAATATTATTACCGTCATTGTTAATGCTTTTTCGTATTTTTGCATTTGTTTTTCTCCTTTCCGCTTCTTGATTTTATTTTTCCTGTTTTCTAAAACTGTCTTACAATCTGCTTTCTCTTTGCTTATTGCTTCTATCCTCTCTATTTGACTTGCTTGCAGATACGTTATTTGTTCACATTTTGCCCTATCACAAGTTAAAAATTTAACACAATTATTACATCTATTTTTCATTTGAATTATTCCTTTTCTTTTAATATTCTTCTATCTTTACATACACTTTTGGAGTTATTGAATACTTTTTTATAATTATTGCCTCTGTAATTTGAGCGTCATCTTTAAAAGCAAATTTATTTAATGAATCACTTATAATTTTTCCTATATTATCCCAATCTGGTTTTTTAGTTGGTGCGATAATTCCTGCTAACATTTCCGCTTCTTGTAATTTACTTCTTTTTTTAGGCAATTCAAAATAAGCAATGATAGTCATTTTTACTTTTCCTAATATTGGCTCAAATTTTGGATATTTAGTAACAAATATTTGTCTTACTAGATATTCATAATTTTTGGTTTTAGTTGGAGTGTATGCTTTCCCTGTATATGTATTCATTCTAGGTCTTTGCTTCCCTGTTATTGATTCCATTATTTCAATTTCATAAACTAATTTATTTTGTTCCATTAGAACTCTTCCTCTCTTTTTCTCTATATTTTCTAAAAGTATTCATATACTCACTTTTTAGCATATCTATAACAATAACTTTTATATACTTTTGTTTTGCTGATTTAGCTAAAAAAATTGTTGTATAACCATCTAACAATTGACCATATTTATTTATAACTACTCTGTCTAAAAATTTTCCTGTTTGCTTGTAAAATTCTGCTTTACATCTTAATTTTTCAAATCTTGGTGCTTTATAATTATCCGGTATCAGTATTTTTTCTATATTCATATATCCAAATATTTGCATTATTGGATCTAAAATTAAATTTATTATTTCTTTCATCTTATTTCCTCCAATTCTTTTAAAAATTTTTTTAAACATTGATTGTGCATTGCAACTTTTATTTCTCCTCTATTTGTTAATGACATAGGAAGTGTTGCAATACCTCCTGTTCTTTTTTCCCAATCTTTTTCTATCTTAATTTCTTCGCCACAATAATCACATTTGTAATATTCATAATCTTTTTCTTGTTTGTATTTTATTAAATGTCTAGCTTCTTTTGGTTTTTCTTTGTATTTTATATATTTACAAATCTTTTCTCTTTCTTCTAGTAATCTTACTTTTTCTATCATTGATACCATTTTGTACCTCCATTTCTTCTTGAATACAACGTAAAAAATATTTTACGAATCCATCTAAGTCTTTTTTGAAATCAATATATTTCATTGCTTTTAAGTATCTAAAAATAAACTGATTTCTTGTTATTTTTCCTAAGAAAATTTTATATGAGCTAAAATAAATCTCTTTTATGAGCCAATATTGTAATTGATAGTCTAAAAGTTTCTCTTTTGTAAAATAGTTTAAAATATCAATATTGCTGATATATAAATCTAGCTTTTCCAATATAGCTATGAGTGCCTTTTTGTCTTTTTTAGATACATTTTCAAATTTTTCAACGCCATTATTTATAATATAATTAAAATATAAGTTTAGTTTAGTTATAATGTGTTCGGTTGCCTGCTCGTTTGCTTGTGCGTTCGGTCTAGTGTTCGGTTGTTCACTTGCCTGTTCATTTGTTAATTTTATAATTGAATATCTTGAAGCATCATTTTGGTTTGTTCCGCTTCTTATAGCTAATATAATTATTGATAATTAATTCATTTCTAGCCCTTTGCAATGCTGAAATACTTAATTTTGTTTTACTCATAAGAATTGAATTTGCTATTTTGACATTATCCTTCCAATTTGATTTCTTAATAATTTGCATTAAAATTAAATATAATGAAATTGCATTAGAAGAAATTGGAGAAATATCAAGCATAGAATAGAATTCATCGAGTTGTTTTTCAATATTCAATTTTTTCTCCTTCCTCTTCTATTGCTATTTTTACCTTAATTTGCTATAATAAATAGCAATAGAAGTGTTTAAATATGCTTTTGTTAAGGACTAATCATTCTCGTTGGTATCGGGGATTAGTTCTTTTATTTTTTCAATAATTTTTTCTAACTTTATAATTGCTGTAGTTTCATTCAAATCTATTCCTTCTCGTAATATATAATTTACTTTTATTTCTTCTTTTTCAGTTTCTTCAATAGTTGTATAAATATCTAAATCTAATTCAAAAATATAACTCTTACAACCATTCTGTTTTGATTTCCAAAAATCCAATTTAGTCCAATAGTTATTTATCTGGCATAACAATCCATATATTTCCTTTATTTTTTCTAAAATTTCTTTACTTAACATTTTGATTTCTCCTTTCCTTGTAAAATTACTATTAATAATGTATAATTACCTCGACTGGAGGTGATATAATGAACATTATTTGTAAAAATATTAATGATTTCTGCACTATGATTACAACTTGTATTGCTAATGGTATAAAAGATATTCGTGTCTTTATTTCTGAGAAAGAGAGTTACCCTTCTGTATTTTTTACATCAACTCCTAAAGACCATGTTACTTTTACATATGCTTTATTTACACCACTATATACTGCCATATATAGTGATAATATACATAACTCTGAATACGAGAAAATTTACAAAGTTTTAACAGAGTGTCAAGAAGAATGTAATTGTGATTTTCGCATACAAGTTTTTGATGATATAAAATTTAAAGATAATAACTTACATGTGGGTAGAGAATTAAATGTTATTTAATATCTTAATTTTTATATCATATGCACATAGCAATTGGCTTATAGTGTCAGTTGCTTCTTCTTTTTTGTTTTTCTTTATACTTTCTAATTCTTCTATCAGATTATTTATATCTGCTAGTGTAATTAGTAATTCATTTCTTCTTGTTTTACTGTCCATAATTCTTCTCCCTTCTCTAGATAATTTTTTTGATAGTACTCAATTGCTTGTCGATTTCCTGCTTCTATATCTTGTTTTAATTGATATTTCCATGTAGTTAAATACTTTTCTGGATAAGATAAAAATTCTATAAATATCAATATTGAACAAGATATTATAATTATCATAAAAATTAATATTATAGTTGACTTTATGAATTTTTTCTTATCTCTAATTTTCAATTTTATTCACTCCTTGTAATTCTTTAATATTTGACAAATCGGTTAAATCTTGTCCTTCGTATTTTTCTAAAAATTCTAATAATGCTGATTTTCTTATTTTAAAACTTCCTAATTTTAATGCTGGCAAAAAACCTTTTCGTATCAGTTCATATACATAGTTAGTATTTGTTTTCAATAGCTTCGCTACTTCAGCAACGGTAAATAAAACATCTTCCATCTAAAATTCCTCCTTCTATGTGTGGTGTTCCGCTTCTTTTTTAAATTCATGTTTCCGTCCTCCTTAATGCTTTTCTGCAACTTTTAGGGTAAAAAAATATAACTGAGTTCTACTTGAAACAACTGTGCAATTGAAATACATTCTGGAAGTTTCCAATTTGTATAACCGTTCATTTTTTTACTTAATGTTGCGACGTCAATCTTAGCGGCTTTTGCGATTTGCTCTCTAGTAATTCCTGTTTGCAACATTAAAGTTTCTATTTTTAACTTTATTGATGCTGCATTTTTTTCATCTTGTTTATTCCTATTTTTCATTTTATCACCTCTCTTT
>CAWVDV010000090.1:0-3380 GCA_963928115.1 Bacillota bacterium
CACCATGTCTTAAATTTCCTTTCCTAATTATCTTGTCCATTTCACTTTTACAATATTTTATGCATATACTTAATTAAATAGAACTTAAAAAGTAAATTATATAAAAATAATTTTTTCGATTTGCTTATTTTCTAATAAACTATTTATGTATTTATTTTGTTTTATATCGTTCATATCTTTTCCATGCATTGTAAAGATGCCCTTTACTCCTGAAGTCATAGCCTCACCGAATTGCATTAATATCTTCTTTAGAGCCAATTTCATCACAAGCTATTACTTCTGGTGACATAGAACGAATTAGCATTTTTATTCCTTTCGATTTTGATATATTCTCAATTACATCTGTTCTTATGCCTATGTCATTTTGTGGCATACCTTTATATATCGCTGCAATTTCTCCTCTTTCATCCACCACGCCACAAGTTTTTCCATTGAAATTCATTTCTTCAATTCCATTACTGATTCTTCTTATTACATCTCTTAATACAGTTGTTTTTCCCTTTCCTGGTGGAGAAACAATTAGTGTATTGTATATAGTGTTTTCTTCTTTATTGATAATTTCTTCTAAAAATTTATTTCCGCAACCTAAAATTTGTCTTGCTATTCTGAAATTAAAACTTGTAATATATTTTAAATTTATAATTTTCCCATCTTCTACTACTGCTGTTCCTGTTAACCCAATCCTATGTCCGCCTTTGATAGTTAAGTATCCATTGCAAATTTGATTTTTGTATGCATATATTGAATTTTCGCATAATTTTTCTAGTGTTTGCATTATTTCTGTTTGTGAGATTTTATAATCTATTAAGATGTCTGCTTGTCTTAGTTTTAAAATTATTGGTCTATTAACTCTAATTCTTATTTCTTGTAATTGTGGTTGTATAGCTTGGTTTTGCAGTGATACGTTTTTTAGTAATTGATATAATTGATTAGGAAAATATCTTATTACTTCATCAATATCTTGCACTTTTACCCCTTCCTTTTGTGATTTTTTGGCAAACGAAAAGAAGCATATTTATTTTATTATATGCTCCTTTTTTATTTTAAGAACTTATTTTATTGTTTATTTATAACAGCTCTATATATTAAACCAGTATTAGAATCTAGTTCAAACTCTACTCTATATAGAGTCTCTGTTTCAACCATATCTTTTATTAATGTAATGTTCTGTTCTGAAACCTCGTACTCTTCGCCATCAAAATGAATCTCTGTTATTTGAGGATTATTATTTCTATTATTTTCTGTTTCTTCAGATGTCTCACTATCATCATATCCATTATTTAAAGCTATAGTTGATAACAAACCTCTTACAGTAACACCTCTTTGGCTTGTTCCCTCATACAAATAGAATTTTTCATTAAATTCTGTTGCTTCAACTTCTGAAAACTGATTGCCTGATTGAATTCCTAAAACATCTGATAATATTTGTGTTGGTAATACAAAATACAATGGGTTCTGTTCTGCTGTTGCTCCTAATTGCTCCATTTGCTTTTGGTTTACAGCTACTAGCCTATCTTGAATTGCATTTAATAAGCCTGATACATATTCTTCATCTTGGTCATTAAGTATTACTGCATTTTGGTTTGAAAAATCTTCGATGTCTACTGCTTCTGCAAATTGTACTGAATTATTTATTGTATATTTGTAATTTAAATTTTCATTTTTCTGGTCATTTCCTTGAGATTGATAGTTTCCTTGTACTGATATTTCATAACTTTCATTTACATTATTTGAATTTAATCCGTTAAATCTAGCTACTAATCCTAGATTTAAATTTTTATCAGTATTATTTAATAAGTTAATTGTTGCATTATATGTTTCTTGCCCTTCACTTTCTGTTCTTTCTAAAGAAAGTTCTAAGTATTCTTGTTTTATTTCTAAACCACTTACTTTGCCATTATTCTTGTATACAGTAATTTCTATTTCACCAATTTCTGCATCATTTAAATCGTCAATTAAATTATCGATGTCTGTTGTTCTTATTTTAGAAGAACTTTGTTGCAAACCTAATAGTTCATTTAGTTGGTTTAGTGTATTTTCATCATTTTTTAGTGTTTCTAAAATTTGTGTCAATACATTTTTTAATTCATCGCCTGTTAATGATAATCTATATCCAACTTTATTTTCTTCACTTATTTTAGAAAACTTACCATTTTCTATCTGATTTATTATATTATCAAAATATGTTGTTTTTAAACTTTGAATTTGGTCATAAGGTATTTGCAAATTTTGCAAACTTGCAACTGTATCAACAAAACTTAAATCTATGTCATCTGCTCCTTGAAGTTCTTGTCCATCTCTAATTGAAATATACTTGCTTCCTATATATTCTGATTGTATTCCTTGCATATCATTTGATTTTCTATAATAAAACGGAAAATTAACATCATTTGAATAGTTCAAGGTAATATTTTGTTCATTTTTTGCATTTGGTTTATTCATTTTTCCAGAAAAACTTATATTGAAGTTATCAAGTACATCATCATTTTGTCCTAAATCTGGAAGTGATATATCAAAATCTATATTTCCATTATCTTCATATGGAGTATTTTGCTTTTTATCTAGATATTGTTTTAATCCATCACCTATGAATCCATTTTCTTGCTGCACTATCTGTGCAGTATATTTAAAAAATAGTTCTTTGTTACTCTTAAATAAATCTGTTAAGAAATATAAGCAACTAAATGTAATTCCTAGCACTAATATGAAAATTACAATTATTATTGCAATTTTCAATCCTTTATTTTTACTTGTACTTTGTTTTTTCTCTTTGTTTTTCTTTTGATTCATAATAACCTCCAACACAGAATTTTATTCTTCCCAGTTATGATATATATTAGAAACATCATCTAAGTCTTCTAGTCTTTCTATTAATCTTTCCATTTTTTCTGCACCTTTTTCGTCAAGTCTAACTGTTGTTGTTGGAACCATTTGTACTTGCGCTTCTAAGAATTCAAAACCTGCTTCTTCAAGTTTTTCACGTACTGCTGAAAAATCTGCTGGATCTGTTGTGATTTCATATACTTCATCTGATGCAACAAAATCTTCTGCTCCTGCATCTAATGCAAGCATCATTAATTCGTCTTCATCCATATCAGTTGAGGCTTTTTCTATTACTATTACTCCTTTTTTATTAAACATATATGATACACATCCTGTTGTTCCTAAGTTTCCTCCTGATTTATCAAATGCATGTCTTACATCTGCTGCTGTTCTATTTTTATTATCTGTTGCAGCTTCTACAATTACTGCTACTCCATTTGGTCCATATCCTTCATATGTTATTTCTTCATAGTTTTCATTGCCCGTTGATGCTTTTTTGATTGCGTTATTTATTGTGTCATTTGGCATGTTTGCTGCTTTACATTTTGCTATTACAT
>CAWVDV010000091.1:0-3902 GCA_963928115.1 Bacillota bacterium
GTTAATAAGGAAAGGTTATATAAGTAATGAATATTTTAGATATTGTAGAAAAGAAGAGAGATAAGAAGGAATTATCAAAAGAAGAAATAAATTATTTTATATCCGAATATACAAATGGAAATATTGCAGATTATCAAATGGCAGCATTAATAATGGCAATATATTTAAATGGAATGACAAAGCAAGAAACTACAGACTTGACTTTAGCAATGGCACATTCAGGAGAAATATTAGATTTATCAAAATTAGGCAAGATAATAGTAGATAAACATTCGACAGGAGGAGTAGGTGATAAAGTTTCGTTGATTTTGCTACCATTAGTTGCATCGCTAGGAGTTCCTGTTGCAAAAATGTCTGGAAGAGGATTGGGATTTACAGGAGGAACGGTTGATAAATTAGAGTCAATTCCTGGATATAAAACAGAAATAGATATGAACACTTTTGTACAAAATGTGGAAAATATAGGAATAAGTATGATATCACAAACTCTAAATTTAGCTCCAGCAGATAAGAAAATTTATGCTTTGCGTGATAGTATTTCTTGTGTTGAAAGTATCCCTTTAATAGCTTCTAGTATTATAAGCAAAAAAATTGCAAGTGGAGCACAAAAAATAGTTTTAGATGTTACTTGCCGGAAAAGGTGCTTTTATGAAAGATATAGAGAGTGCTGAAGAACTTGCAAAAGAAATGATAGAAATAGGAAAACTTGCAAACAGAGAAACTGTTTGTGTTTTAACTAATATGGAAGAACCCTTAGGTCATGCGGTAGGAAATAGCTTGGAAGTAGTAGAAGCAATTAAATTTTTAAAAGGTGATATGCCAGAAGATTTAAAGCAAGTTGTTTTAGAACTTGGTGCATATATGATGAAATTAGCAGGTGAAGGAGATAATATAGAAGAAAATAAAGAAAAATTATTAGAAAATATCTTAAATAAAAAAGCATATAATAAATTTTTAGAACTTGTTAAAAATCAAGGAGGAGATATTTCATATATTGAAAATACTGACAAATTTCCAAGGGCAAAATATATTGAGCCAATCTTTGCTAAAACAAGTGGATATATATGTGAAATAGATGCTAAAGAAATTGGAAAATTAGCTTGTCACTTAGGTGCAGGAAGAATAAAAAAAGAGGATAAAATAGATTCAAGTGTTGGAATTGTTCTAAATAAAAAGGTTTCTGAAAGAGTTATAGAAAATGAAATTTTAGGATATGTATATGGAAATGATATTAATAAGACAAAAGAAGTGGTAAATAGAATCAATGAAGTTATAAAAATTAATGGACAACAGCCAAGTAAGATACCAACAATAATAAAGATTATTATAAACTGATATTTCCAGCAAAAAACATTTGAAAATTGTTATTAGTGTGCTATAATAGAAAAGAAGAGTATTAAAATATAAATGTTTATATATGAGAGGAATGAGGTTAGAAATGAAGAAAAATGATGTGAAGAATAAAAAAATAAAAAATAAAGAACAAAGACATTATGATAAGGGACAAATATTTGTTAAAGTAATGGCTGCATTTTTAGCATTATTGATGGTAGGAGGAACAGGTATTACTCTTATTTATGCTTTAATGGGGTAAGGGTAGAAATAACAGATGAAATTAAAATAAGAAATGGAGTAATAAATGATTATAGATTTAGGAATGAATTGGGAAAATTTTTATAAAGAAAATATATTAGCATATATAAAATCATTACAAGAAAATCCATTTGAACTAGTTACATTAATAGTAGATATAGCAATTGTGATTTTTTTGTTATATTGTTTTTTAAAAATGGTAAAAGGTTCTAGAGCCTGGCAATTAATAAAGGGAATAGTGCTTTTTGTTATTGCTACTTGGGTAAGTGGACTATTAAATTTGAAAATATTAAACTGGATATTAACAGGAATCATGAATTTAGGAGTAATTGCAATTATTGTTATATTCCAGCCGGAATTAAGAAGAGCATTAGAACAGTTAGGAACTAATAAATTTACTAAATTTTTTGGCATTGATAAAGACCTAGCCACTAGAACAAAAGAGGATATATATAAAATAGTAATTGCAGCAATGGAACTTTCAAAAGCAAAGACAGGAGCATTAATTGTAATTGAAAGAGATATTAAAATACAAGATATAATTTCAACAGGAATACCAATGGATGCCGAAGTTTCACCACAATTGTTGGTAAATATTTTTGAACCAAAGACACCATTACATGATGGAGCAGTAGTAATTTCTAATAATAAAATTGCAGCAGCAGCTTGTGTATTGCCATTAGCAGATGATAATGACATAGCAAAAGAATTAGGAACTAGACATAGAGCAGCAATTGGTATATCAAAAGAGTCTGATAGTATTGTTGTAGTGGTATCAGAAGAGACTGGTAAGGTTTCAGTTGCAAAAGATGGTACTTTAATAGCTGATGTTAGAGAAGATGTTTTGAAGAAAATTTTAATTAGCAATGTTGTTACTAAAAGATTTGCAACAGAGAAAAAAGAAAGAGCTAGTCAATTGAAAAAAATTAGAGATAAAATAAGAAATAATAAAAAGGCAGAAGAGAAATGAGAAATATAAAATTAGTTATAGAATATGATGGAAAAGATTTTAATGGATGGCAAAAGCAACCGACTAAGCTAAATATTCAAGGAGAAATCGAGAAGGCAATAGAAAGAATAACAGGAGAACAAGTAGATTTGATGGCATCAGGAAGAACAGATGCAGGAGTACATAGTTTTGGACAAGTTGCAAATTTCAAGACTAATTCTAATATTCCAATTGAAAAGTTTGCAATAGCTTTAAATAGTAATTTAAAAAAGTCAATTCGAATAAAGTCAGCAGAAGAAGTAAATGAAAGATTCCATAGTCGTTTAAATTGTAAAAGAAAGACATATAGATATGTTATAGATAATTCAAAATATGGAAGTGCAATATATAGAAATTTAGAAACACATATACCAACTCCATTAAATGTAGAGAAGATGAAAGAAGCGGTTAAATATTTTGAAGGAGAACATGATTTTAAAGCTTTTAAAGCAAGTGGTACAAGTAGTAAAAGTAGTGTTAGAACAATTTACAAAGCAGAGGTTTTCCAAAAACCAGATGAAAGAATATGGATTGAATTAACAGGAAATGGCTTTTTATATAATATGGTTAGAATTATTGTAGGAACATTAGTAGAAGTGGGGCTTGGAAATATAGAACCAGAAAAGATAAAAGATATAATTGAGTCTAAAAAAAGAGAAAATGCAGGAAAAACTCTACCACCACAAGGGTTGTATCTTGTTAAAGTAGAATATGAATAATTATTTTAATTAACAAAAAAATAGGGAGTGGCATAAAATATAGTAAAATATATGAGGTGATTTTGCTTATGAATATTTTATTAATATTTTTTGCTCTCCCTATTGCAACGATTATAATTTCAATAGCACTTCAAAAATTATTGAAATGTCCAATTTTGGTTGCAGCGATTATATTTGCTATATTTTTAGTAGTTACATTTATTGTGGGGAATCTGAACTTTTTAGTTGCAGCTATAATCTATGCAATAATTAGTTTTATCACAGCGGTATTAACACATATTATATGTAGAATTTTGAATACTTATAGAGATAATTGTAACTGCAATCGCAATAATAATTGTAATAACAATTGTAATAATAATTCATGTTGTTGCAATTGTTGCTCTGATGATTCAAATAATACAGTGAATTTTGCAAATGGTGTATCTGCAAGAATAAATGTAATTCCAAATGGAAATAATAATGGTGAAACAGGTTGCATTTCAGGTTGTTATAGGAGAAGAAGATAAAATAAAAAATCCCCAGTTGAATAAGACTCTGGGGATTTTTTTTGTATAAGTCAATGTTAAAAAATGTAATACTATAATTGATAAAAAATTAGT
>CAWVDV010000092.1:0-4315 GCA_963928115.1 Bacillota bacterium
TAAAAAACAAGGAATTGATTATTTCAAAGAACTTGTTAATATAGAAAAAGGTAACCTTAGTATAGTTATATAACTAACTTGGGCTACCTTTTGATGTTTTAGGGCTGAGTAGTAACAAAATTTTGTGCTTAGTATGAAAAATTTCTGAAAAAGTATTGACTTTTGTCTTAAAATGGTTTATACTTCTAAATGTGCTCAAATAAAAAGAGCATAGATGCTCCCTTAGCTCAGTTGGTCAGAGCAACCGGCTCATAACCGGTGGGTCCAAGGTTCGAATCCTTGAGGGAGCACCACTAATTTTATAAGGGTAGGTGGCCGAGTGGCTAAAGGCGGCAGACTGTGGTCTTTGGTTTTTCGAAACAAAACCTAAACTTGCAGCTCATATAAGTGATTATATGATGAACATCGGGCTAATTCGGGGAAACCTTAACAGGAAAGCTGATGGCAATCCCGAGCTAGGAAAGAAATTTCTGAGTGTAGAGACTTTATACCTGATATCTTCATTAGAAGATAAAGAGAAAGTCCAGACTACAAACATAATTTTAATTATGGTAGCGAAAGCTATAGTGGTAAGAAATCTGTTCTCATTTGAGTACGAAGGTTCGAATCCTTCCCTGCCCACCAAAATACAAGGAAACTTGTATTTTATTTATAACTATAAAACGAACAAGTGTTTTAAAGGGGGGAGAGCGATGAATTTTAAAACAAATAAAGAAAAAGGAAATTCTGGTTTAGGTATGGCAATAGCATATTTTACTACAAATGGATATGTCGTTTCAATTCCATTAAATGATACGCAGGATTATGACTTGGTGATAGAAAAAGATGGAGACTTAAAAACAGTTCAAGTAAAATCAACAGGTTGTAAAACTGCTAGTGGTACATATCAAGTAGCCTTAAAAAGTTGTGGTGGTACTAATGGGGGAACATATAAAACTCTAATTGATACTAAAATTGATTTTTTATTTGTACTAAATGAGAAATCAGAAATGTATTTAATACCTAAAGATAAAATTTTAAATAAAAGTACATTGAATTTATGTGATAAATATAGAGAGTTTAAAGTTAAGATTTAAGTTTTACTTATATATAATACACAACAGTTAAAAGATGACGATTTATGAATAAGCTAATTTTTGAAGATATTAAACACTTTGATGAGAATGGAGTAGAATTCTGGTATGCAAGGGACTTACAGGTTGTTTTAAATTATAAAGAATGGAGAAAATTTGAAAATGTAATAAGAAAAGCAAAAGAAGCATGTGAAAACACTGGTATTAGTGTGTTTGAACATTTTGTCGACGTCGACAAGTTGTCAAAACGTGCTAATAATGCAGAAGTAATAATTAAAGATTATAAATTAACTCGTTAAGCTTGTTGTTTAATAGCACAAAATGGAGATAGTAGAAAAAAAGTAATTGCTAAAAACGGTGGGATGATTTTGTATTCATATTTTTTTGCAAGTGATGGACAAGTATTATGGATTTCTTAAATATTTGAAATTTTATTATAAAAACACCTAATGAACATTTGTAGTTCATTAGGTGCTTTTGTGGTATCAGATTAAACTTTCAGCAGTAAAAAATGGACATGTCTGATTTGCAGTTTTACTGATATTACATTCTCCAGGACATAAAAGATAAGAAACCATACAACAATCATTATCACATTTCCATCTTTCAGGAATAGTATCCTTTTGCTGAAAAGTAAATGCCATAAGAGTATTTACTGCTTCAATAAATTCCTCATTAGTTACACAAGATAATTCTGAATGAATTTGATTTCCTGGAGTTATTGTTGCATATTGTAAGAAATTTCTTACTTTAATACATGCTTCTTTAGTCCCACCTTCTAAATACTGATTTTGTTTTAATACAAAGTCTAATGCTGTCCGTTTCATAGTAATTCCTCCTAATTGATTTTTAAGTGGTTAAAGGTACATAAATAAGTCTATCGACCATTGTTGATATTATAATATAACATATAACTAAGGTCAAGTATAAGTCTAAAACAATTTGATAAAGAAAATAATAGAAAGTTAAAGAAAACATAAAAATTACTTTTTGATTGACAAAACAAATATAAAAGAAAATTAAAGTCAATATTGACATGTGCAAATGATTATAGTAAAATCTTTTATGTAAATATATATTTATGTTTTATACACATAACTAATTTTTAGGAGGTTCTTATGAAAAATGCATTAAAACGGAATTTTAAAAAAGGTCAATATGTCTATGTAGTTGACTACTGGGGAACAAAAAATGGAACTCAAGCATTTGAAGCTGGAGCTGAAATTTTGGAAGTTGATGAAAAGAATCAGTCTTTTTTAGCTGTTTTGTACGGTGATACATACCAGACATATAGTTTCAATGATTATGGAAGATTGATTTTCGATACTTCAAATGAAGCTGTAGAGGCTGCAGATAAGTTACCTAAGCCACAAACGACAGTATATCAAGTGATTGGTAAAAGAGTTTATAAAAAGATTGCTAATGGTATATCTGGAGAATATTTGAACGGAGTCTATGATTTAGTTATTTGCTTGAATAGAGGGAAAGCTATATCTACAAAAGAGATAGGCCATTCTTTGTTTCTTAATGAATTTGATGCCAGAAAAAATAAGAAATAAAACACAATGTTCCCTAATAATTTAGGGAACAATATTTATATAAGTTTTTTAAATTTCTTTTACATCGTAATAATCTTCTTAGTAAAATCCAAATTATTCCAAGAATCAGCCTCATAGCCAATAGTATAAACATTAGTAGCCCAAATATCCTTATCAAGCAATAATTGATAATTCTTGTTAGGATTACTATCCAAATAACGTTTAACAGAAGTAACAATTTCAAGTTTAGGGTTAGCCTTTAAAATCTCAGAAATTAGGTATTTTCCACGTTTATTAGTAGCAAGAACCCTAACATAAGGAGTAACCTTTTTTGACAATTCCATATCTTTTTTTGTAATACCAAGTAAAGAATACACTGAAATACGTTGAATACGAGTAGAAGTATATCTTTTAGACTTTATTATATACAAAAATTCATTCAAAGTATTACATGAATTTGCAGCATTTTTTAAAGCAAATTCCAAACCTTCAGAAACATCAGGAAGTTCAGCAATTTCAGAAACATCCATTTTTCTTAAATTATATATAATTTCCTTTTCGAAAGTTGATAAATCTGGAACAATGTGGTCTTGTTTAATATTTTTTATTAAAATAGAATAACTAGGCTCTGGAATAACATTTCTCAATACATCAAAACCATTATTTTTAATAATATTACGAATAGCTGTGCTACTTGCTATATTATCTGTATATTCTAAATCATTATATCCAACTGAAGACCTATGAATAGCAACAGGTTGGATGTTACTTTTATATTTCATCAAAGCTTTTAAATATTCAATTCCTAAAATATTGTTAGGAGAAGAAATAACATTTGTAAATCTTCTAATATCATTTAGGTACATCATTAATGCATTTTCTCTAGCCTTTGGAAAAGATAAACCTTTCTTTAATTCATGAGTTAGAAGTGTTTTATATTGTCGAGGTTCTGTATAAAGAACTTTAGCAATTTGCTGCAAGGTAGGAATGTCAGCTGTTTCAGCACCAAATGATAAATAATCAACAACTTTTAGTGAGTCTAATATTTTAATAGCTCCATCTGCAAAATTTTCGGCACTTGAAATGCTATATAAAACAGGAAGTTCGATGACTAAATCAACACCACAATAAAGAGCAATTTCAGCTTTAGACCATTTGTCTATGATAGATGTACTACCACGTTGAGTAAAGTTCCCACTCATGATGGCAACTGTATATGTAGAACCTGTTTGTTTTTTTGATTCTTGCAAGTGATATAAATGACCATTGTGAAAGGGATTATATTCTGCAATAATACCTAAAACTTTGCCCATATTGAACCTCCTATCTTGTATATTTTTTTCATAACTGATATAATGATACCATAAAAATGGCTAAAATACAAATAAACATGAGAAAATCAATAAAAGTTAAGAAATGTTTTATGATTAAAAATAAGCAATTTAAGAAAGGAAAGAAAAGATGGAGAAAGTTACAATATATACTGATGGAGCTTGCTCAGGAAATCCTGGACCAGGAGGTTGGGGAGCAATACTAATGTATCAGGGAAATAAAAAAGAAATTTCAGGAGGAAAGAAAAATACAACAAACAATGAAATGGAGTTGACAGCAGTAATAGAAGCATTAAAAATGCTAAAATTCCCATGCCAAGTAGATTTATATAGTGATAGTGCATATGTGGTTAATGCATTTTTACAAAATTGG
>CAWVDV010000093.1:0-2515 GCA_963928115.1 Bacillota bacterium
GGAATATATTGGACCTTTAGACGAATATGAAGAAACAGAGCAATTTTACCGGAGAAAGTACAGTAGATTATGAAAGACCAATAGAAGAAAGCATATATATTGATGGAAGGTTATATAGTAAAACATATAAAAATGACGAAAAAGAGTATAATATAAATTACTATAAAACAGGAGAAAACATAATTTGTGAATTAGTACGAGTGTTGTAAATTTAAGTTTTTAAATATTTGAAAGATGAATTGTAAAATAAAAACAAATTCATCTTTTTTCAATTTATAATAAAAAATAAAATATATATGAAATAAATTTTATTTAAGAAATGTTTATTATGTAAAAAATGTATAAATAAAAAACATTAAAAACATTGAAAAAACATCTTCTAAAAAAATATAATTTTATCAATAAAATAAACCGCAAATTGACTTATAAAAATAACTATATAAAAAACGAAAAAAGACAAAAGAAGGAGTAAACGAAATGTTATATGAAACAAAAATAAATAAAAAAATAATTAATAAATTAAGCAAAGGAAAAATCGAAAAAATAAGAGAAAAGAATTCCAATAAAAAAGAACAAGGAATAACATTAATAGCACTAGTAACAACAATTGTAATATCATTAATCCTAGCAAGTATTACAATAGGCGCAGTAACAAGTGATAATGGAATACTAAGAAATGCAAATGACGCAAAAGAGCAAACAGAAATAGCAGAAGAAAAAGAAATAGTAGATAGAGCGACAATACAAGCAATGGGGAATAATAAAAGAGGGAACATAGTAGAAGATGAATTGCAAGAACAATTGGATAAAATAACAGGTAGTGGAAAAACAGAAGCAGATGATGTAGGAAAAGAATTTGAAGTAGCATTCGTAGAAAGCAAAAGATATTATACAGTAGATAAAGATGGAACAGTAACAGGACCACAAGAGATAGTAGAAGATAAATCACCAGGAGATATAACAAAAGACGAAAATGGAGACGATATAGATGAAGATAAACCATATGAGATATGGTGTATTGAAGATTTAGTAGTATTATCAAATATGAGTAGAGGTAAAGGAAATTACCTAGAAAATGGAGAAATAGTAGACATAGATACAAGAAATACATTTTCAGGAAAGAATATTGAATTAATGACAGATTTGAATTTTAATTCTAAATATGCATATGCAGATTTATCAATAACATGGAGTTATGATGAAAATGAGAATTCATATATAGTAGATGAAAATAGTACAGAAAATTTGAAAGATATAATAACAGACAGAGATGGTGTTGGTTTTGTACCAATAGGTGGTGACAATTCTAGCTCTAGCTTTGCAGGGGAAGTTGATGGCAAAAATCATGAAATACAAAATTTGTTTGAAAATAATACTACAGTTGGAGGTCTATTTGATCATGTATATAATGCAACGATAAAAAATTTAGGATTAACAAATATAAATATTACAAGTGAAGAGGCTGGAGGAATTGCTAAAAACACTAATAGAACTAATTACTATAATTGCTATGTATCAGGAAAAATTAAAGCAAAAACACAAGGTGGAGGAATTGCTTCAGATGCAAATAATGTAAAAATAATAAATTGCTATAATTTATCAGAAATTGAAAGTAGTGGTAGAGTTGGTGGGATAGTTGCGAGTGTTGATGTTGGTGGATCTATAACTATAGTAAACTCATATAACAATGGAAAACTTACTACAACTGGAACAAATATTGGATATCATACATCGAGTGGGATAATAGGAACAGCATATCATAGTAATGGAAATAGAAAAATAATTAATTCATGTAGCATAGGAGAAATAACATCAACAAGGATTTCAGCTGGAAATTTTTATTATGCACATGGCGGAGCAACAGTAGAACTTGAAAATGCATATTATTTAGATGAAATAATTAATGAAAAAGTTACAGTAAATGAGGGCTCAATATCATTTTTAAGAGATGAAGAGACAGTATTAAATAATTTAAATAAATATGTTGAAGAACATAAAAATGACTATATTGATGAAGGAATAACACTTTATAGTTGGGAATTTGATTCTAATGGGTTACCTACATTTAAAAAATAAGATTTTTAAGAATTAAAACAAATAAAGACAAATGGCAAGAAAAATTCTTGCTATTTTACTTTTTGTATAGTAAAATATAAGTGTAATGTTAAAGAAAATGGAAGTGGTTACAGTGAAAAAATTACCATATGGAATAAGTAATTTTGAAGAATTAATAGAAGATGGCTACTACTATGTAGACAAAACAAAGAATATTGAAAAATTAGAAAATTTAGCAGAAAAAAGAATAATATTTTTACGCCCAAGAAAATTTGGAAAGACACTATTCACAAGTACATTAGAGAATTATTATGACCTAAAAAAAGTAGATAAATTTGAAAAGTTGTATGGAAACACATACATAGGAAAAAATCCAACAAAATTAAAAAATAGTTATCATATATTAAAATTTAATTTTTCTGGAATAGATACAACAAATGAAGAAACAACAATAAAAGGA
>CAWVDV010000094.1:0-21318 GCA_963928115.1 Bacillota bacterium
TTTAATAACATTAAACCTAAAAGAATATGAGAAGAAATTCAATATATTAGTAAGAGAAATGTTTAGTTATATGGATGTAGGAGAAAATACAGCAGAGAATTTCTACCATGCATTTGTATTAGGAATGTTAGTAGGATTAAAAGATAGCTACTACGTGAATTCAAATAGAGAATCAGGAATAGGAAGATATGACATAATGCTAGAGCCAAAGGACAAAAATGGAAATAGCTTTATAATGGAATTCAAAGTGATGGAAGATATGGAAGAAAAGACTATAGAGGAAACAATAGAAAATGCAAAAAAGCAAATAGAAGAAAAAGGATATGAACAGAATTTGAAAGAAAGAGGTTTTAAAAATATAACAAAAATGGTATATGCATTTAAAGGAAAAGAAGTAAAAATGGAAGTATATTAAAAAAGAATAAGAATTAATTAAAATTAAAGATGGAGAAAATGCTATTGTTGTAATAACAGAGATTTCTCTATTTTTTTATACTTTAAAAAATGTAATTTTAATAATATAGACAATCTTTTTAAAATCTTAGAAAAAATAATTTATTAATTTAATTGTTATGTAAAAAAAAGTATAAGTAAAAAACATTAAAAACATTGAAAAAACTCCTTCTTAAAAAATATAATTTTATTTAGAAAAATAAGTTTGAAAAATAAAAAAAGAGACAAAAGAAGGAGAAAAATGGAATGGAAAATAAGAGGAAAAAAGAAGCAGGAATAACATTAATAGCGTTAGTAACAACAATAATAGTGATAATATTAATATTGACAGTAACTTTAATATTATTTAATAGAAACAAAAATACAGAAACAGAACAATTGCAAACTATTGAATTAACAACAGAACTATTAGACACAGAGAATATAGAAAGGATAGGATATGAACTAAAAGAAACAGAAGAAGAAATATCATCAAAATATATAACAGCAGGAAAAGAAAAATATGAAATAAAAGCAGATATTAAAGAAGGAGAAAGTACTGGAGAAACAGAAGGAAAGATGATATATGTGCGAGGAAACTATGATAATGTGAATATATATAAGACAGAATATAAAATAAATAAGTATGAAGATAAAATGATGCAGGTAAGTAATATATTACAACAATTTGAAATGATATGTGAAGGATATATTGGACCTTTAGACGAATATGAAGAAACAGAACAGTTATATGGAGAAAGTGATGCAAAGTTTGAATTACCATTAGAAGAAAGTATTTATAATGAAGAAAGGTTATATAGTAAAATATATAAAAATGAAGAAAAAGAGTATAATATAAATTACTATAAAACAGGAGAAAATATAACTTGTGAATTAGTAAGAGTATTGTAGCAAAGAGGGGTCCTATTTTGAACAGTTCATTTTAGGATACCCTCTAAGTTGTAAAAATAATAAGTTAATCATTTTCATATAAATCCTTAATAAAAACATCTTTTTCTTCAAAATTATCTACAAATCCAATTTTAGCTTTCTGATTACTAGAGTCTAATTCTTGAATCCAAACAGGTCTATCATCATAAAAAATATCAAATTTGTTATCATTGTTTAAGATATAATTAATTCTTTCGTAATTCATAAATATCCCTCCTTTGAATAGATAAGTAATTAAAATTTATATTTATTTAAAGTATATCCATTTAATTTAAAAATATAACTGTAGCTTAATTATTTAAAAAAATTTTTAATACTACAATGTAATTAATTGGAAAATAATTTGACTTATAGGTAGTTTTAATATAAAATATTAAAGTAAAACTTAAAGGAGTTCTTGAGTTACAAATAATGAAAGATAAAAACAGAAAGGATGAATAATTATGAAGATACAATATAAAGATAAAGAAATTGAAGTGAAAGAAGGAAAAACAATACAGGAAGTATTGGAAGAAGAAATAAAGGCAAGTGAATATGCCGTTGTTGGAGCAATATTTAACAATGAATATGAAAATTTAAACTATGAAATACATGAAGATGGAAAAGTAGAATTAATAGATATTTCATCAAAAGAAGGAAGCAAAATATATAGAAGAACAATGGTATATATATTAGCAAAAGCATTTGAAAAACTATATCCAAATAATAAAATGAATGTAGATTATCAATTAACAAATTCAATGTTTTGTGATGTGGAAAACTTAGAAGTAACTGAAGAAATGGCACATAATTTAACTGAAGAAATGAGAAGAATTGTAAGAGAAGATTTACCAATTAAACAAATAGTAATGAACCGTGAAGAAGCAACAGAATTTTATAAAAACTATGATACATCAAAAGGAAGATTACAATTAGACTTAGAAGGTAATGAGAAAATATATATGTATGAATGTGATGGATATTATAACTATTGCTATGGAACAATAGCAAATAGAACAGGAATTGCAAAAATATTTGAAATAGTAAAATATGAAAATGGGCTATTAATGAGATATCCAAGTTCAGACAAACCATTACAATTACCAAAATTAATTCAAACAAAAAAATTAGCATGGGCATTAAATGAGTATGAAGATATCCATAGAATCTTAGATATGGATAGAGTATATAAAATAAATATGGCAATAGAAGAAGATAGAATAAAAGACTTAATAATGTTAGACGAAGCATTACACGAAAAGAAAATAGCAAATATAGCAGATGAAATAGCAAAAAATAGAGAAGTAAAAATGATACTAATTGCAGGACCATCATCATCTGGAAAAACAACTTTTGCACAAAGATTGGGATTACAACTAAGAATTAACAAATTAAGACCAGTAACAATATCAGTAGATAATTATTTTGTAGAAAGAAAAGATACACCAAAAGATGAAAATGGAAATTATGATTTTGAATGTATAGAAGCAATTGACATGGAATTATTCAATAACCACTTAACAAAACTACTTGATGGAGAAGAAGTAGAAATGCCTGAATTTGACTTCCATGAGGGTACGAAAAGATATAAAGGAAAAAAATTAAAGTTAGGAAAAGAAGATGTATTAGTAATAGAGGGAATTCATTGTTTAAATGATAAATTAACAAGTAAGATTCCAAAAGAACAAAAATATAAAATATATATAAGTGCATTAACAGTATTAAATATGGATAGATATAACAGAATATCAACAACAGACACAAGATTAGTTAGAAGAATAGTAAGAGACCATAAATTTAGAGGATATAGCGCAAAACACACAATAGCTAATTGGAATATGGTAAATAATGGAGAGGAAAAAAATATCTTCCCATTCCAAGAAGAAGCAAATAGCATATTTAATACATCATTAATCTACGAACTAAATGTATTAAAAGGAATAGCAATGCCATTGCTAGAAGAAATAGCAAAAGAAGAAAGAGAATATGCAGAAGCAAGAAGAATGATAGACATGTTAAAATATTTTAAAGAAATACCAGAAGAATATGTACCAACAAACTCACTATTAAAAGAATTTATAGGAGGAGGCAATTTTAAGTATTAATGATGGCTAATGGTCAGTTTGGGGACAGGTTCCGACTGACCACTTTTGGATAGTTTTGGGACGCCACTTCTTGGGAATGATATCTGAATTTGTAACTTAGGAAAGGAAAATTAATAAAATGAATTCGAGAAATTTTACGGAAATTGATGAAGAATTTATATGTGACAATTGCGGAAAAAAAGTGCCTAAATTAGGATATTCTTGTAGGAATCATTGCCCATATTGCTTACATTCAAAGCATGTGGATAAAAATCCAGGAGATAGGCAAGAAGAGTGCCATGGGGATTTAGAGCCAATAGGATTAGAAATAAATTCTAAAAAAGGTTATGTTATTATTTTTAAGTGTAAAAAATGCGGAGCGATTAGGAAGAATAAGGCTGCAAAGGATGATAATATGGATTTGATAATAGAATTAAGTAGTAAAGTGTGATAAAATATTAAACATAAAACAAGTATAATATAATTTAAGCAAATTCTAAAATTAAAAGGAGGAAAGAAAATGTTAAACGAAATTATTCAGAATGAGGGATTAAGAGAGCGGAGATTAACGAACTTATATGAGGAAGGCATCATAAAATTTGGAGATGAGATACCATATAAGCATAGTGAAGAAACTTATTTAAGTCCTGAAGGAAGAAATGGCTATGAAGACCAATCATTTTCTACTAAAGATGTAGAAATGAAGTGGCAAGCTATAGGAGTAGAAGAGATTGAAGGAGAAAAATGCTTGAAACTTTTAGCTCAGCAACCTGTTTTTAAACTTTATCTTAAGGGGGCTAGAGGCTATATATATGGAAAAGAAGAATTGCATACAATATCACAGTTATTTGCAACAGGAAGCGGATCGCTAAAAGGAAGAAGTATGACAATTGAAGATGTGAATCAATTGTTAGATGTAGTAGTAGATGAAAAAGAAAAAAAGGTCTACCAAGTAGGAAATGCTAATGATATCAATTTATCTTTCGGAAGCTTTTTGCAATCATATTATTTGATAGGGAAACAGTATATGCCAGAAAGTTTTTTGGTAAATAAATACGCTGAAGGTAAAATAATATGTACAGAATATTTCTATTTGAAGAATTCTATAAAAGGAAAAGAAAAGGAAAAGAAAATTTTATTTTTGAAAGATGGGTATTGGTTGGCTTCTCCTGGAGTGAGTGCGTATCCTGTTACTAGCAATGCTTACTTTGGATTAGGAGAGGTTTCCCATGGCAATGTTGAAAGTGGTGCTTCTTACTTGCTCTGTTCGAATGGCCATTGGTATGCTACTAGGCGAGCTGTGCGACCAGTCATATATCTAACTCCAAATATTTCACTTAATGTCCTTTTAAAAGAGCGTTTTGAAACTGTAAAAAACTCTTGACATTTACAATTATCTCATAAGTAGATAAGCGATTAACAATACAAAAACAGGTCACATTGTGGCCTGTTTTTGTATTGTGACTTGCAAAAAGTGGCGTCCCCAAACTATCCAAAAATGGTCAGTCAGAACCTGTCCCCAAACTGACCACACACAATTAGATTTCTCGATTTAGATTTCCACTAGTAAAATCTTTACCTTCAAAACGTTTTTTATCTTTCACAGTTTTCAAAATATTATCAATTTGTCCATTAGATTCATCCAAAATATCAATACGAACTGAATCAACATTAAAACTATTTGGAGAAATTGAAGTAATTTTGCTATTAAATAAAGTAGTAACAGTTTGAATATTGTCAGGCATTATTGGAAATTCCATATTTAAACGGTCTTTCAAGTAATAGGTATGAGAAGTAGTACATCTAGCTTTACATTCAGGATAGCATTTATCTGTTTCTCCAAGTAAGCAATAATTCATATTTACAAGAGGTGTTCTTCCATATATAATTAATTCTTTGTTTAGATAACTATACTCACATAATCTTTGAATTGTTTTTTTATCCAATTCAGGAGATATTGTAAAAGTACTAATTCCAAGTTTTTTTAATTCTAATACTGTTGCAGAATTAAAAACATTAAAGGTATAATTAGTAACTAATTCAAAATATTTATCTAAATCTTTAAACAGCCCATTTAATAATTTAATATTACAAATGTTAGAAATTACAAAACCTTTAATATCATATTTCTCAACACTTGATTTAGCATTTGCATAAAATAGATTTTTATAATTTCCTTTTACAATAGTAGGCATGTAAATATATATGTCAGATAATTTGCTAAGTTTTTTCAAAGTTGTATCATATTTCTTATTTGTAAAATATTTTAAAGGTATGTATACATTATCTGCTAAAGCTAAAGCTTCATAATTGAAATCCGTATTTAGTTTATTTAATAATACAGATATTTTTGGATTATGTGATTTTGTTAGTTTTATATTATTTTTCACATTAGTTCTCATATCTTCTAATATAGAGTCTTTTTTTGATTTAGGATTATTTTCATCTTTTGAAGCATCAAAATTTCTATGACATTTTGCTATAGCATATGCTTCTACTTGTTCTAAGACATTTCTTCTTAATTCATTTAAAGTACTTAATTTAGGTAAAAATAAATTGTCGCCTAAATCTATATCTAGATTTTTAAATTCATATGGTGTATTTGAAGTTTTTCTTAATTGTTGTTCGACAAGTTCTTTTGTAAGAGGCTTGTTCCTAGCATCTAAAGGAACAGTATCTATTGAGTATGTAATTTGTAAGTCTTTATATAATTGATTTGGTTTAAAGCTAGTTACCTCAAATGAAATAGGTTGATTCTTCTGAATTGTGATTTTTCCATTTAGATATATTTTTCTTAGTTCATGTTTGCAACTTTCTTTTGCAAGATTAGAAAGTTTTTTAGATGACATTTTATAAATGTTATCTTTAAGTTGAATATTTCCTTTCATTCTACCAATTGTAACTATTTGACCTTTTGTCGTTTCAGTTATATTTTTTCCATTTTCCATTAATTCAGAGATAGTATATGTTCCTTTTTCATTTTCAAGAGAGATAGTATCTCCAATTTCAATTGGTTCTTTAAGTTTAACAGTAATTAATCCTTTAGATTTGTTATAATTTTGAACTTTTCCTAAAGGTAATCCCATATTATTTGGTTTTTCTTTAAAAACTAGATTTTTATTAGGTTCTGTATCTAAGTGACCAGAAGATGACATACCTCTATTAAATGCTTGAAGTAAGTCTTTTTGGTCATTTGAATCGATAATATATTCTTTATTTGATAATGCAAGGTCAATATATTTTCTATAAATCCTAGTTACTGTTGAAACATATTCAGGAGATTTCATTCTTCCTTCAATTTTTAAACATTTAACTCCAGATTGTATAAAGGCAGGGATATATTCTAAAGCACATAAATCACGAGTACTTAATAAATATCCACTATTAATTTTATGATTATCTTCGTATAAATCATAAGGTAGTCTACAAGGTTGGGCACATTTTCCACGATTTCCGAGAACGTCCACCTAACATGCTAGAAAATAGGCATTGTCCAGAATATGAAATACATAAAGCACCATGTGCAAAACATTCAATTTCAATTTTAGTGTTTTTGCAAATATAGTCTATTTCATTAATTGAAAGTTCTCTTGCTAAAACCACTCTTTTAAAACCAAGGTCTTGAAGCTCTAAAGCACCATTCAAGTTGTGTACTGTCATTTGTGTACTTCCATGAATAGGTAAATCAGGAAATTCTTTAATTAATTTCATTGCTAAACCTAAATCTTGAACAAGTATTGCATCAATTCCATATTCATATGCTTGTTTGGCTAATTTAAATGCATTTTCAATTTCATTGTCTTTTATTAGTGTATTTAATGTAAGATATGTTTTTACACCTCTAATTTTTGCATATTCAATTGCTTTTTCTAAATTTTTACCAGAAAAATTGCTAGCAAATGCTCTTGCACTATATAAATCACTTCCAAGGTATACGCTATCTGCTCCGTTTTGGACAGCAGCTTTTAAACATTCAAAGTTTCCAACTGGTGAAAGTAGTTCCATTTTTATCTCCTTTTAATTTATAATTTCATTTGTTATTATTGTATCACAAAATATTAAAATTTGACAAAAAAATTTAAAAAATTACAAGTTAATAAATGTAATATAATTTGTTAAAAAATCAGTTGACTAAAATGTTAGCAAATGATAAAATTATTCCATAATCGAAAGAAATCATAGGAGGAAAATTATGAATAGAAGTTACAAGATTAAAGTAAATATAATAGCAATTATAACAATGATTATAATGTTATCAGGATGTTTTTTATTTAATAGTAATGCAGTAGAAGACAACACAGTGCCACCTACAACAGGAGATAATACAAATACATCAGATCCAGAGCCTACACCAGAACCTGAACCAGAACCGGAACCGGAACCTACTCCAGATCCAACACCGACTCCAGAGCCAGAACCTGAGCAACCACCGGTAGTTGATAATAGCGGAAGTTCATCATGGTCATCATCAAATTCTAGTAGAAATACATCATCAAGCCAGGCAGAGTCAAGTAATGCAAATTTAATTAATTTAGGAGTAAGACCACATGATTTTAGTGGATTTAGAAGTGGTATAACAAGTTATTCTGTAACAGTACCAGCAGATACTGAAAGTGTTGAAGTATATGCAGAAGCACAAGATAGCAATGCAACAGTAACGGGAACAGGAACAGTAAGTCTCCAAGAAGGAGAAAATACTATAAATGTCGTAGTAACAGCAGAAGATGGAACTACAAAAACATATACTATAATAATTACTAGAGAAGCTGCAGAAAATACTGAAGAAAATACAGAAATAATTGAAGGGGAAGGACTTGCAAGTTTAAATATTCAAAATATAGAACTTTCACCAAAATTTGAAACTAATGTATATGAATATACAGCAAAATATATAGGAGAAGTTACAACCTTACAAATTGAAGCAAATCCAACTAATGAAGAATATCAAGTAGAAATAGTTGGAAATGAGGATTTAAAAGAAGGAGAAAATTTGATTACAATTTTAGTTTCAGACAGTGATGGAAATAATGTTGCAACATATCAAATAACTGTAAATAAGAGTTTAGTAGATGAAGAAGCTTTAGCAAGAGAACAAGCAGAACAAGAACGAAGACAAAGAATGATTATTGGAGCGGTTATTGCGGTAGTTGTAGTAATTGCAATAATAGTATTTATTATAATAAGACGTAGAAGAAATAGAGCATTTGCAGAAGAATATTCAGGAGTACCTTTCTATGGAATGAATAAAGATGACAATGATAATAAAGATGATATTGAAATAGATGACTACGAAGAAGATTTCGAAGAAAAGCCAAAAGCATTAAGAAAAAAGAAAAAATTTATAGAAGATGATACTTTAGATGATAATTACGAAAATGATGATAACAATTTAGATGATGGCTATAATGATTATGAAAATGAAGAAGAACAGTACGAAAAAGAAAATCAAAAAATAATGTCAAGATTGCAAGATGATGAAGAAGAAAGAGCAAGAAGAGAAAGGGTTAGAGCAAAATTTTTAGATGGATATTCTAAAAGCATGACAGATAGAGAAGAAAATAGTAATTCAAGAACATATAACAAATTTGATGATGGAGATGATTTAGACGACAAAGCCGAGGCTTTTGCATCAAGAGTAAAACGTAATAGCAAGGGAAGAAGATTCAAGGAATAAGAAAATAGAAAGGGAGAAGTTTAGATTATAACTTCTCCTTTAAATATAGAGGGGATTAGCAACATCCTCCTCTATTACCACCACAACAGCAGCAGATTAATAATATTAGGATTATAATCCAGCAACAGTCGTCACCAAATCCGAATCCACCGCATCCTCTATTCTCTGGCATAGTCTAGACCTCCTTTCGAAGTAGATAAACAACAATATGTTTTGTTTTCCTTTGTATAATACATAGTATGAAAATTAGAAAAATGTGTTACAAAAAATTGACAAAATAAAAAATTATGATATAATAAAAATAGAAATAAGGAGCCACATGAAGTGGTCGCCGGTTGAATGATTTTTAAATACACACTCTAACCTGCAAGCAGAGTGTGTATTTTTTAGTCTTTTTTACCCAATATATGTATTAATACAATAATTAAGGTAATAGCTACGATAGTTACTGATACTAGACCAGCAAATAATAATTTTATTGTTAATAATAAATATTGTTCTACCATAGACACCACCTCCTTACGTTGGTGGCGACACACTCCTGCTTTTCCTTATTTCTTTATGCATTATATATAAAATTTATTAATTAGTCAATATAAAACTGATAAATAAAATTAAAAAATTCCTAATGTTCGCTTTAATAAGTTTTGGTTTTGTGATAGAATACATTTTGTTAAAGGGAGAAAGGATTGTGTGTAAGGATGGCAGAAAAAACAAAAAAAGTAGGAGAAATATTTTCAGATTATAATGCAAATTCAAACATAAAATATGCAAGTGTAATGGGGCTAAATGTAATAAAAAAAGAAAACAAATTACAAGTAGCCTTGTATTATGATGAATACATAGAAATAAAAGAAATCTGGTATTTTGAAAAATTCCTAAAAGAAAGATTCCAATTCGAGCAAATAGATACAATAATAAAATACCATGAAGCAGTAAAACTAAAAGAAATAAAAGAAGAATGGAGAAACATAATAGCATACATGGCACACAAATATCCTTTAATGAAGCCAATGCTATTATTAAAAAGTGATGTAGAAGTAGTAGAAAACGAAATAGATATCAAAATGCACATAAAAGGAGCAGACTTCTTAAAAGCAAAAAAGGCAGACAAAGAATTGCAAAAAGTTTTAAAAAATCTATTTGGAAAAGAATATGTAATAAATATAGAAGAAGATTTATCTTTAGATGATATAAGAGAAATTAGAGAAGCAAGAAAAAGAGAAGAAGAACAGTTAATTGCTCATATTGAAAAAGAAAACGAAGAACTAAGAAAACAAAAAGAACATGAAGTAGAATATCAAGATAGTAATTACATGCCACCAGTAAATGAAGAAGGATATATCCCACATGAAGGACAAGAAATGGGAGAATATATTCCACCAGAAGGAGAACTATATGAAAATCCAGAAATGATGCAACCACAGGAATATATTATGGGAAAACCATCTAAAGCAAAAGAAAAACACATAAAAATAAAAGACATTACAGCAAATGATGGAAGAGTAACTTTAGAAGGAAGAATTGTAACTTGTGATGTTCGTGAAACTAAATCTGGAAAAGGTATGATTATTTGTGAACTATATGATGGTACAGGAACAATGACATGTAAATCATTTTCAAAGGATTTAGCTGAAGGAAAAGAAATAGTAGAAAAAATAGGAAATGCAAAAACAATTAAGCTAATTGGAAAAGCAGGATTAGATACCTATGCAGGAGATGTTACAGTTATTGCAAATACTATAATTGGAACTGAAAATAATGAAATACCAGAACTACCAACAGAAGAAGAACTTGAAGATACACCATTAATTTTAGGTCAAAGTATGAATATAACAGAAGAGATAGTAAAGGTTCAAGATTTAGGTGTAGATGATGGAAAAGTTGCACTTCAAGGAGAAGTAATTTATACAGAAGATAGAACTTTAAAATCTGGTAAAACTCTATTTAGTTTTGACTTATATGATGGAACAAGTACAATAACTTGTAAAGCATTTTTAAATAAAGAAAATGCCAAAAAAATAATGAAAAGAATACAAAGTGCAAAAGGAATAAAAATTGCAGGAACTGCTCAAATGGACACTTTTTCGAATGAATTAACAGTTATGGCAAATACAATTGTTGAAACAGAAGGTTTGAAAAAAGAAGTAAGACAAGACAACGCAGAAGTAAAAAGAGTGGAATTACATATGCATACACAAATGAGTCAAATGGATGCAATGACTTCAGCAACAGATTTAATAAAAAGAGCAATGAAATGGGGAATGAAATCAATTGCAATAACAGACCATGGTGTAGTACAAGCATTTCCAGAAGCACATAAAATGTTAGGATTTGATAACCCAGATATGAAGGTTATTTACGGAGTTGAAGCATATCTAGCACCAGACAAGAATGCAGTAGTTAGCAACCCTAAAGGACAAGATATTGACACAACATATTGTGTACTAGACTTGGAAACAACAGGATTTTCAGCAGTAACAGAAAAAATCACTGAAATTGGTGTAATGAAGGTTAAAGATGGAGAAGTTATAGATGAATTTAGTTGTTTTGTAAATCCAGAAAAGCACATTCCAGAAAGAGTTACAGAAGTTACAAATATAACTGATGAAATGGTTAAAGATGCAGAAACAATAGATAAGGTATTTCCAAAATTGCTAGAATTTCTAAGAGATTCAGTTATTGTTGCACATAATGCTGGATTTGATGTTGGATTCTTAAAGCAAAATGCTAAGGCCTTAGGATATGAGTTTGATTACACATATCTTGATACCTTAAGTTTAGCAAAAGATTTATTTCCAGATTACAAAAAATATAAGCTAGGAAAGATTGCTGAAAACTTAGGTATAAAGGTTGAAGTAGCACATAGAGCTTTAGATGATGTTGATACAACAGTTAAAGTATTTAAAGTAATGCTGGATATGTTAAAAAAACGTGGAGCAAAGAAGTTAGAAGATATAGACTTCGTTAGTAGAACAGAAGAAGCTAAAAAAGAAGAATACAAAAAATTAAAAACATATCATGCAATAATTTTAGCAAAAAATTATGTAGGATTACGAAATTTATATAAATTAGTTTCATATTCACATTTACACTATTTCTATCGTAAACCTCGTATTTTAAAAAGTTTATTAAAAAAATATAGAGAAGGTTTAATTTTAGGAAGTGCATGTGAAGCAGGAGAGTTATACCAAGCAATTGAACTTGGAAAAACTGATGAAGAGATTGAAGAAATTGCAGAATTTTATGATTATTTAGAAATACAACCAATAGGAAATAATCAATTCTTAATTAGAAATGAAACAGTAAAAGATGAAGAAGCTTTAAGAGATATTAATAGAAAAATTGTAGCTTTGGGTGAAAAATTAAATAAACCAGTAGTTGCAACATGTGATGTGCATTTTATGGATCCACAAGATGAAGTATATAGACGTATCTTAGAAGCGGGACAAGGCTATGATGACGCAGATAATCAAGCACCATTATATTTGAGAACAACAGAAGAAATGCTTGAAGAATTCAGTTATTTAGGAAAAGAAAAAGCATATGAAGTTGTAGTTACAAACACAAATAAAATATCAGATATGTGTGACCAAATAAGTCCAATATCACCTGAAAAATGTCCACCACATATTCCAGGTTGTGAGCAGACAATTAAAGATATAGCATACAGTAAAGCACATGAATTATATGGGGACCCATTACCAGAATTAGTACAAACAAGACTAGACAAAGAATTAGATTCAATTATAAAAAATGGATTCTCAGTTATGTATATAATTGCACAAAAATTGGTATGGAAATCAAATGAAGATGGATACATAGTAGGTTCAAGAGGTTCAGTTGGTTCATCATTTGTAGCAAACATGACAGGTATTACAGAAGTAAATTCACTTCCACCACATTATAGATGTCCAAATTGTAAATATTCAGACTTCACAGATTATGGATATAAAAATGGATTTGACTTACCAGATAAAGAATGTCCAAAATGTGGTCATAAATTAGATAAAGACGGAATGGATATCCCCTTTGAAACCTTCTTAGGATTTAATGGAGATAAAGAGCCAGATATAGACCTAAACTTCTCAGGAGAATATCAAGCAAAAGCACATAAATATACAGAAGTAATATTTGGAAAAGGAACAACATTTAAAGCAGGAACAATAGGTACAGTAGCTGAAAAAACAGCATATGGATATGTAAAAAAATATTTTGAAGAAAGACATATACCAATAAATAGAGCAGAAACACAAAGACTAGCGGCTGGTTGTACAGGAATAAAAAGAACAACAGGTCAGCACCCTGGTGGAATTATAGTTGTACCAAAAGGAAGGGAAATATATGAATTCTGTCCAGTACAACATCCAGCAGATGACCCAAACTCAGATATTATAACAACACATTTTGATTATCACTCAATAGACCAGAACTTGCTTAAGCTAGACATACTAGGACATGACGACCCAACAGTTATAAGAATGTTACAAGATATAACTGGAATAGACCCAACAAAAGTACCATTAGATGATAAGGAAACAATGTCAATATTTAGTTCAACAGAGGCTTTGGGAGTAACACCAGAACAAATACACTCACAAGTTGGAAGTTTTGGAATACCTGAATTTGGAACAAAATTTGTAAGACGGAATGCTGGTAGACACAAAACCAAAAACCTTTGACGAATTAATCCGTATATCAGGACTTTCACATGGTACAGATGTGTGGCTTGGAAATGCACAAAGTTTAATAGAAGCAGGAACAGTAACACTTCAAGATGCAATATGTTGTCGTGATGATATTATGATTTACTTAATGAAAATGGGATTACCACCAAATGATTCATTTAAAATCATGGAATCAGTACGTAAGGGAAAAGTAGCAAAAGGAAAAGAACCAAAGTGGGAGCAATATAAAGAAGAAATGAAAGAACATGGAGTGCCAGATTGGTATATAAAATCATGTGAAAAAATAAAATACATGTTCCCAAAAGCCCATGCAGCAGCATATGTAACAAATGCCTTCAGAATAGCATGGTTTAAGGTACACGAACCATTAGCATATTATGCAGCATTTTTCTCAATAAGAGCAGATGAATTTGATAGTGACTGCATGATATTTGGAAAAGAAAAAGTAAAAAATAAAATGAAAGAAATAGATTTACAAGGAAACAATGCAACAGTAAAAGATAAAAACATGTATTCAATATTAGAACTTGTATTAGAAATGTATGAAAGAGGATTTACATTCTTGCCAATGGATTTATACAAATCACATGCAACAAAATTCTTAGTAGAAGATGGAGCTATAAGACCACCACTAAACAGTATACCTGGACTTGGAACAGTTGCAGCAGAAGGAATTGCAAAAGCAAGAGAAGAAGGAAAATTCATGTCAATAGATGACTTAAAAATACGTTCAAAAGTTGGAAATTCAGTAACAGACTTGTTAAAAAATTATGGTTGCTTGAAAGGCATGAGCCAAAGTAATCAAATTAGCTTGTTTGTGTAAGGAGTAAAAAAATGAATCAATATTTAGAACAAACAAATCCAATGATAAAAGAATACTTTAAAATATTATCACCAGAAGGAATACCAGACTTTTTGTGGGATTATATAAACACACCAGAAATGCAAAAACAAAATGGGATAAGTGTAAGTTGTGGAACTATATATTCAAAAATGTATAATCAAATTTGGTATTCTAGTTTAGACCATAGTATAGCAGTTGCATTAATAGTATGGAATTTTACAAAAGATAAAAAACAGACATTAGCAGGATTGTTTCACGATATAGCAACACCAGTATTTAAACATACTATTGACTTTATGAATGGTGATTACGAAACACAAGAATCAACAGAAGAATTAACAACGAGAATTATAGAAAATTCACAAGAAATAATGAGTTTATTAAATAGAGATAATATTAAAGTAGAAGAAGTGGATGACTATCATATATATCCTATTGCAGATAATGATACACCAAAGCTAGCAGCAGACAGGTTAGAATATACATTATCAAACGGATTAGGTGTTACTGAAAAATTATGGGGATTAGATGAAGTTAAAGAAATCTATCAAAATATTGAAGTACAAAAAAATGAGGATGGTATAGAAGAACTTGGATTCAAAGATAAGGATAAGGCAGAAAAATTTGTACATACAATGAGCAAATTATCATGTTTATATAGAAGGATTGAAACTAAATTTAGTATGCAATTTTTAGCTGATATTATGAAAGAAATGTCAGAACAGAAATTAATTACAAAAGATGATTTGTATCTTTATCAAGAAAAAGATATAATAGAGAAAATTGAGAATTGTAAATATGCTAATATTTCGAAATGTTTTAAAATTTGGGAAAATGCAACTAAGATAAACCAAAGTGATGAACCAGTTAATGATAAATATTGTGTAAATATAGATAAAGTAAAAGTTAGATACATTAATCCTTTAGTTGAAATGAATGATAATAAGTTTGAAAGAATTAATAAAATATCAGAAAAGGCAGATATCGACATAGAAAATACATTAAATTATAAAACGAAAAAATATGCATATTTGGATTTTAATTTTGAAAAAGAGGAGATATAAAAGGTGCAAGAAATATTCACAACGAAAAACATTATAATATATTTAATAAGTATAAATATTATAGGATTCTTTATAATGTGGCTAGACAAAAGAAAAGCAATAAAAGGAAGTTGGAGAATACCAGAAAAAACATTATTTATAATAACTGCAATTGGTGGCGGAATAGGTACAACGGCGGGAATGTTTGTATTTAGGCATAAAACTAAAAAACTTAATTTTTTAATAGGTTTTCCGCTAATAACAATATTAGAAATAATATTAGGAATTTACTATTTAGTAACAAAATAGAATAGAGAAATGTTATGGTAAAAAAATACCAAGCATTTCTTTTTTTTTTTTTTTTTTGATTTCACATAAAAGATAAAAATAAAGAAAAACTCAAAGTAGAATTATTGTAAACAAAATTAAATGTGAATAACTCGTGAACGCAAAATGACTATTATGAGTTATTCACAAAGTTATCCACATTATCCACAGTTAGTTATCCACAAGTTATAAAATTATAAAATAAAGAAACAGAATACATAAAATGGACGAAAAAAGTGTTTTTGTAATTACAATGAAATATTTTTGTAATATAAGTAAGAGAAAAATGACGAAAAAGTGAGTAATATATAGAAAAACGATTAGAAATAGCCAAAAACAGAGAATATTCTGCTAAAAAGTGAAATTATATTGTAATATAATTGTAAAAAGAAAAAGTAGAAAAAATAAAATAAATGTAAAAGACTGTTGAAAACTTATCCACAGAGATACAAAAATAAATTATATATATGTGGAAAACTAATTTGAAAGATGTGGATAACTTATCTTTGTTAATTATCCAAAAAAATATAGAATCATACAATATAATATGAAATAGATAATAGATTGGAGTTGGAAAAATTATAATGATAAGCAAAATAAGAGAAATGTTAAAATATACTACAAAGAGATTAAAAAGAGGATATGAAAATGATATAAACATAGAAAAATTAGAAGAAATGAAAAAACAGGGAGCTGTTGTAATAGATGTAAGAAGTTTGCAAGAATTTAAAGAAGGACACATAGAAGGAGCGATTTCAATACCAGAATATGAAATAAAAAATAGAATGAAAAAGGAGATACCAAATTTAGAGCAAACAATAATTGTTTATTGTGGTACAGGTCATAGAAGTAAAAGAGCTCAAAAAATATTAGAAAGAATGGGATATAGCCAAGTATATAATTTAGTAAATGGGTGGCAAAACTATTGAGATTTTAAAATTTCTATGTTAAAATTATATTGTTATATAAATAAATGTCGCAAAGAGAAGCGGTCATAATGACATAAAGGTGAGGAGGAAATATAGATGTGTCCCCAAATGGACAAAAATGTCCAAACAGAAACGTCCCCAATGAGACATATTAGGAATTTTTGTATAATTGCACATATAGACCATGGTAAATCAACACTAGCAGATAGATTAATAGAAATGACAGGAGTGTTATCTAAACGTGAAATGGAAAGTCAAGTGTTAGATAATATGGATATTGAAAGAGAAAGAGGAATAACCATAAAATCTCAAGCTGTTAGAATGATTTACAAGGCAAAAGATGGACAAGAATATACTTTTAATTTAATAGATACACCAGGGCATGTCGATTTTAATTATGAGGTGTCAAGAAGTTTAGCAGCATGTGACGGAGCAATTTTAGTTGTAGATTCAAGTCAAGGTGTTGAAGCTCAAACACTTGCAAATGTGTATCTAGCAATAGATAATAATTTAGAAATTTTACCAGTGTTGAATAAAATAGATTTACCAAATGCAAGAGTAGATGAAGTAAAACATGAAATTGAAGAAATAATAGGAATTCCTGCAGAAGATGCTCCATGTATTTCTGCAAAATCAGGTTTAAATGTTGATCAAGTTTTAGAAAGAATAGTAACAGATTTACCAGCTCCAAAGGGAGATGTAAATGCTAAGACAAAATGTTTAATATTTGATTCATATTATGATAATTATAAAGGAGCATTAGCATATGTAAGAGTTGTTGATGGTAAAGTTAAAGTTGGTGATGAAATAAGACTTATGGCAACAAATAAAACCTTTACAGTAGCAGAAGTAGGATATTTTATTCCTGGTTCATATATGCCAGTAGAGGAGATAAAAGCAGGAGAAGTTGGATATATTGCCGCAAGCATAAAAACTTTATCAGATATACATGTTGGAGATACAGTTACATTAAAGGATAACCCAGCAGATGAACCACTTAAAGGATACAAGAAAGTCACACCAATGGTATATTGTGGATTATACCCAATAGATGGTAGTCAATATGAAGATTTAAAAGAAGCATTAGAAAAACTAAAGTTAAATGATGCAGCTTTAGAATTTGAACCAGAAACGTCAGCAGCTTTAGGTTTTGGATTTAGATGTGGATTTTTGGGATTATTGCATTTAGAAATAATAGAAGAAAGATTAGATAGAGAATTTGATTTAGGGCTAATTACAACTGCACCATCAGTAATATATAAGGTGTACAAAACTAATGGAGAAGTATTGGAATTATATAACCCAGAAGATTTGCCAAAACCACAAGAAATTTCATATATTGAAGAACCATTTGTAACAGCAAATATTTTAACACCAAGAGAATATGTAGGAAATATAATGGAACTATGCCAAAGAAGAAGAGGTATATATATTGACATGAAATATCTTGATGAGCATAGGGTAACTTTAGTATATGAAATGCCTTTAAACGAGATAATATATGACTTTTTCGATAATTTGAAATCAAAAACAAAAGGATATGCATCACTGGATTATGAATTTAAGGAATATAGAAAATCAAATCTAGTAAAACTAGATATTTATATTAATAATGAACCAGTTGATGCCTTGAGTTTTATTGTTCACAAAGATAGCGCATATGATAGAGGAAAGAAAATGGTTGAAAAGCTAAAAACAGTTATACCTAGAAAACTATTTAAAATTCCAATTCAAGCAGCAATTGGTGGACAAATTATAGCAAGGGAAACAATTTCGGCCTTGAGAAAAGATGTACTTGCAAAATGTTATGGTGGAGATATTACTAGAAAGAAAAAATTGCTGGAAAAACAAAAACGTGGAAAGAAAAAGATGCGTGAAATTGGAAATGTAGAAATACCACAAGAGGCATTTTTGTCAGTATTAAAATTAGATGATGAGTAAAAGGAATGAGGAAAAGTGAAAGAAAACAAAAACTTTGATGACCAAGTAGAAGGAAGAAATTCAGTATTAGAACTATTAGAAAGTGGAAAAGACATAAACAAAATATATATAACAAAAGGTGAGAAGCATGGTTCTATAAACAAAATAATAGCAAAGGCAAAGGAAAATGGAATAATAATAGTAGAAAAAGACAAAAATCAAATGAGACAAATGGCACAAAATGAAAACTACCAAGGAGTAATTGCAATAGTTCCACCTTATGAATACTGTGAAATTGAAGATATTTTAGAGGAAGCAAGCAAAAAAAGTGAAGATGCCTTTGTATTAATCTTAGATGGGATTGAAGATCCACACAATTTAGGTTCTATAATAAGAACAGCAGAAACAGCTGGAGTACATGGAATAATAATTCCTAAAAGAAGGGCAGCTTGTGTAAATAGTACAGTAAATAAAGTTTCTGCAGGAGCAGTACAGCATATGAAAATTGCTAGAGTAACCAATATTTCTGATAGTATAGAAAAACTAAAAGAAGCGGGGCTTTGGATTTGTGGTACAGATATAAACACTAATACTTGCTATAATGAACAAGATTTAACTGGACCTTTAGGATTAGTTATTGGAAATGAAGGTTCAGGAATTAGTGAGAAAGTAAAGAAAAACTGTGACTTTTTAGTAAAAATTCCTATGAAAGGTAAAGTAAATTCGTTAAATGCATCTGTTTCGGCAGGAATTGTTATGTATGAGGCTTTAAGACAAAGAGAAAGTGTTGAAAAATAAAAGGAGAGAAATTAAAGATGATACCAAGAAAGAAAAGAAGATTAATTTTAATAATTTCAATATTATTAGTAATTTTAATGATATTTACAGCATTTGTTTTAGTGTATATAAATACAGATATGTTTAAATCAAATAAAACATTATTCATGAAATATTTAGGACAAAATGTTGAAAACATGGAAGAAATGTACACGCAAGTTGGACAGAAAAATGACTATGAAAATTCCCTAGAACAGAATAAGTATACAGTAAACACACAAATAAATGTAAACAATACAGAAAATCTTGGTACGACAGAAGAAAATACAGATAATATAATCAATCAATTAAATATTGTTAGTGAAGGACAAGTTGATATTGTAAATCAATACAATTATCAACATATGAATTTGTATAACGGAGAAGAAAGTATATTAGGATTAGAATATATCCAAGCTTCTAATACATATGGAATTCGCTTTTCAGACCTTTTTAAACAATTTTTATTAGTAGACAACAATAGTCTACAAGATTTATTTAGCAAATTAGGATATTCAGATGAAAAAATATCAAAAATTCCAAATCAAATGGACTTACACCAATTGTCACTTAGTCAGTTGGAAATTAGCAATGAAAAAAAAGAAGAACTTTCAAATAGGTATATAGAAATAATTAAAGATAATCTTAGCGATAAAAATTTTTCTAAAACACAAAACCAAACAATAGAAATAGATGGGAAAAGTGTACAAACAAATAGTTATTCAGTTACATTAACAAAAGAACAATTGAACAATCTATATTTAGCTCTTTTAGAACAATTAAAAAATGACGAAATAATTTTAGGAAAATTAGATACAATACAAACTAATATAGATCAATTTAATCAATTATCTCAAAATACTGATAGTGGTGCTGAAAATAGTACAGAAAGTTTAAGGGATTCATTCACAACTGGAATTGATGAAACAATATCTAAAATTAATCAAAATAACATAGGGCAAGATGAAACAACTATAACAGTCTATGAAAACATGAAAAATACAGTAAGAACATCAATTCAAACAAATGAATATGAAGTAAACATAGATTTCCTATCAACAAACGGAGAAAAGTTTATTCAATATAGTGAAGACAATAATTCTAAGGATACAACTAAAAATTTTGCTTTAAGTGAAAATAATGGTGATTTAGAAATAAATATTATAACTACAGAAGGAGAAATTGAAAACAATTATACTATAAAGCAAACTAAAGAAGTTAGTGGGAATTCTATGACAAAAACTATATCTGCTAGATATGAGGATTCTGATAATCGCGTAGAGGCATATGTAACTCAAAATTATCAAACTGTTACACAATTTAATGATGGAATTACTTTAGATAATCAAAATTCAATAAAATTAAATGATCTAGAGCAAGAAGAGTTACAATCATTGATGACTACAGTAACAGATAATGTGAATAATAAAATTGCTGAGATTCAAGCCGAGATAGACATGCAAGAAATTCAACAAGTTTTAGTAAATGCACAATTATTAGAAGAGGGACAAAATATAGAATCTAATGGAGTAACTGAGAGTGAAAAAACTAGATATAATTCGCAATTTGAGATGTTAAGGGGACAAAATTTAGATGCTGAGAGAGTTTTAAATGCTATAAATGCTTCACAA
>CAWVDV010000095.1:0-4947 GCA_963928115.1 Bacillota bacterium
AACTATATCAAGGAAACTACAATTCTACTTTAGTTGCACAAGGTGCATTTAGTGCTTACAAAACCGAGATTTTAAAACAAGTAGGAGGATGGCAAAACTGCGTAGGAGAAGATATTGTTTTAACTTGGGAATTGTTGAGAAAAGGATATGAAACTAATTTTGCAAAAAATGCAATTGCCTTTACAGAAGTTCCTGAAACCTTCAAAAAATTGGGACATCAAAGAAAAAGATGGGCTAGAGGTATGATAGAAGCTTTTAAAAGAGTGAAAAGCATAACTTCTAAAAAGCTTAACTTTAAATCAAAATTCCTAATGTGTTTAAACGTATTTTTCCCTTTTATAGACCTTGCACTTCTTATTTTTATACCACTGGGACTAATTTTATTAGCATTTGGTAATCCATTACTAATTGGTTGGTTGACTCTACTTGTCATTCTTCTTGGAATGATACTTTGCCTAGTTATTGAAATTAAAAGAAAAAATATGTTAAAAGAAATTGAATGTAAATTGGAAAGAAGAAGTATATTAGCCTTTATAGTTTATGTTTTATTATATGAATTTATTTTAGCGCCTTATTGTTTAATAGGATATATTTCTGAATTGGTAAATTCTAAGAAAGAATGGTAATTTAATAAAAAGCCTTAGTTATAGAAATATTCTAAGGCTTTTTACTTATGTTAGATTTGTCCCTTGCCGAAGGACAATAAATATGATATAATACCCATACATTAGGAAGGAATGATTTAGTATGGGATTTTTTGAAAAACTAAAACAAGGAATGAGCAAAACAAAAACATCATTTGATGAAAAAATAAGCAATGTATTCAAAAGTTTCAAAAAAGTAGATGAAGACTTTTTAGACGAACTAGAAGAAGTACTAATAATGTCAGACATAGGAATGGATACATCAATAAAAATAATGAATAATTTAAGACAAAGAGTAAAAAAAGAAAAAATACAAGATGAAGAAGAAATAAAACAAGCACTAAGAGAAGAAATAATACAAATACTATCAAAAGTAGATAGAGGACTAAAACTAAACACAAAACCATCAGTAATATTAGTTGTTGGCGTAAATGGAGTAGGAAAAACAACATCAATAGGAAAAATAGCAAACAGATTAGCAAAAGACGGAAAACAAGTAGTAATAGCAGCAGCAGATACATTCCGTGCAGCAGCAGTAGAACAACTTGAAATCTGGGCTAATAGAGCAGGAGCAGATATAGTAAAAAGAGAAGAAGGAGTTGACCCAGCATCTGTTGTATATGATGCAATAAAAATAACAAAAGAAAAAAATGCAGATGTTCTAATTGTTGATACAGCAGGAAGATTACACAACAAAAAATATTTAATGGATGAATTAAGAAAAATTCAAAAAGTAATCCAAAAAGAAATGTCAGATTGTGATGAAGAAGTTTTATTAGTAATTGACGGAACTACTGGACAAAATGCAATATCACAAGTAAAAGCATTTAAAGAAGAAGCAGATATTACAGGACTTGTATTAACAAAACTTGATGGAACGGCAAAAGGCGGAGTAGTAATTGGAATTGTAGAAGAAAACAATATACCAGTTAAATTCATTGGTGTAGGAGAACAAATAGACGACATGGAAATCTTCAATCCAGAAGAATTTGCAAGAGCAATTATCTAAAAAATAACTAGGGGAAATAAATTAATAGGAGGATAAGATAGTGAGTGAGGAAAATACTCAAGCAAATGAAAAAGTAGAAACTATATTAGAAACTGGAAATACAAGAGAAACGAAGGAAAGAAATAAAAAAGGTAAAAGTAAAACAAGAATGTTATTAGTATTACTTTTTATTGCTATATTTGGCGTGATTAGTTATATACAATTACGTGGAAGTTACTTAGAATATCAAGAATTAGGAGAACAATACATACAAATCTTTTATACAAACCTAATTTATAGATATACAATAATGGCAATAAACTTTGTAATAGTATATTTTATAATCTATATGACAAATAGAGGAATAAAAAAAGGATTAAAACCTTTCTTTGAAAAAGAAAACAAAAAAATGCCAAAATTACCAAACAAATCATTAGCATTAGTAATTTCTGCAATTGTAAGTATAATAGCTTCAGCAGTATTAATGCAAAAAATAATGTTAGTAATGAATAGTACATCCTTTGGAATACAAGACCCAATATTTAATTTAGATATTTCATATTATATGTTTGTAAAACCAATAATTGATACAATGCTAATATACTTCATATCATTTGTTATAGGTTTAACATTATATATGGCATTATATTACGTCATAGTATTTAATATGTATTTTGATGGAATAGACGGAAAAATGTTCAAAAAAAGTCTATTTATGAAAAAACTACTTAGAAATATCATGTTACTTGCAGTAGGAATAGCATTAATGACAATAATAAATACACAAAATATAATGCAAGGAAAAATACTAACAGTAAATGATGACATTGATATTATAGGAGCAGGAATAACAGAATCCACAATAAAATTATGGGGATATATAATATTTGCATTTATCATAGTAATATTTGTATATAGAGCATTAAAAGCATTTAAAGCAGAAAAAACAAGCAAAGTATTAAAAAATTTAGCAGTAATACCAGGATATCTAGTTATACTATTTTTAGCAATGGTAGTATTTGATTTGATATTTGTAAATACTAATGAATTGGATAAAGAAAAAAATTATATTGCTGAAAATATAAATAATACAAAAAGTGCATACAATATTGAAATAGAAGAAGAAAACCTTGAAAATTCAGGAACAGTAACAGAAGAAGAAGTAGAAGAAAATCAAAACATAATAAATAATATTCCAATAATCACGCAAGATGCAGTATTAAAAACAGTACAAGATAACCAAACAGAAACAGGATATTTCTCATATAGAGATGCAAACCTTGCAAATTATGAAATAAATGGACAGCTACAGACAGTATATATAGCACCAAGAGAAATCACAAGTTCAGGAAGAACATATACAAATAAAACATATGAATATACACATGGAATGGGACTAATAATAGCATCAGCTTCACAAAGTACAGAAACAGGAAATGTACAATATGTACAAAAAGAAATTTCAGGTAGTGATGAAACAATAAATATCGACGAACCACGTATATATTTTGGATTAGAAACTAATGATATAATAGCAACAAATGCAAAAAATATACAAGAATATGACTATACAGATGTTGACGGAACAGACCATACATCAACATATAGTGGAGAAGCTGGTTTACAACTAAACTTTTTAGATAGATTAGTTTTAGGAATTACAAAAGGAGATTTAAATTTAGCATTCTCAAATGAAATAAGTGATGATAGTAAAATATTAATAAATAGACAAATTATCACAAGAGCAAAAAAAGCATTACCATATCTAATATATGATGAAAATCCATATACAGTAGTAACAGATGATGGTAGAATAGTTTGGGTAATAGATGCATATACAGTATCAAGCAGTTATCCATATTCACAATATACAACAATTGAACATGATGGAATCCATGAAAATATAAATTACATTAGAAACTCAGTAAAAGTATTAGTAGATGCATATGACGGAACAATATCCTTCTATATAACAGATAGAACAGACCCAATTGCAATGGCATACAGAAATATTTATCCAACACTATTTGTTGATTTAGAAGAAGAAATACCACAAGATATACAAGAACATTTAATATATCCACAATTCTTATATGATGTACAAGCAGAAGTTTTAAAAGTATATCATAATGTAAAACCAGATGTGTTATATAGAGCAGATGACTTATGGGATATAGCAAAATACAATAGTGTAAGAAATACAAGGTCAACAGGAACATATATGGATTCATATTACACAATGGTAAATGATGATGGAAATGAAGAGTTGGGATTAATTCAAGTATATACACCAGATGAAAAACAAAATATAATTTCATATTTAGTAGGAACAACTCAAGGGAGTTCAAATAAATTAAAACTATATAAATTCTCAGCAGATAGTAATATAGTTGGACCAATGCAATTAGACCAACAAATAGAAGAAGATGAGGCAATCTCAACAGAGTTAGAAACACTTAATACAACTGGAACAAGATTAACAAAGCAAATGATAATTGTTCCAATAAACAACACTTTATTATATGTAGAGCCAATATATCAAACAATGTTAAATGAATCAGAAATACCATTACTTAAAAAGGTTGTAGTAGCATCTGGAAATAAAGTAGCAATAGGAGATACACTATCTCGAGCATTACAAAATCTACTTTCGCAATATGCTGTTGATATTGAAGTAGAAAATACTGAAGATATAGATGGATTAATAGATGCAATTATAAAAGCAAATGATAATTTAACAGAGTCAAACAACAGCAATGATTGGGAATTAATGGGTAGTGATTTGAAAAGATTACAAGAATTAATTAATTCACTTGAAGAATTAGAAGCAGAAGAGGACCAAAAACGAGAAGAGCTGAATGCAACAACGAATACTCAAACAGAAACTAATAGTGTATCAGAAAATATTACAACAAATAATTTTATAAATGGTAATGAATAAAAATTGCTAAAAAAACCACCATAATATAAGAAATATTAAAGGTGGTTTTTATGTTTGTAAAAAAGAATAAAATAAATTTGTTAGAAAAAGCGATAAGCCAATTAAATGAAATAATGCTAGAAGGAAATTTTGTAGAGCTAAGTTATTTGTTAGGAAATAAAAAAGAAATGCTTATTAGAAATTTTTTTGCAGGAATTTCTAGAGGTGTAGGAATAGGGATTGGAGTAACAATTATTACTGCTATTTTAGTTATTATTTTGCAAAAAATAGTGACACTAAATATTCCAATTATAGGTGAATACATTGCAGATATAGTAGAAATAGTACAGAAGAGCAGATAGCAGGGATTAGGAGTGTGGGGGGGGGGGGGGGGG
>CAWVDV010000096.1:0-11176 GCA_963928115.1 Bacillota bacterium
AATATTAATGCTTTCATCAACTGCAATAAAGGAAGATATTGAAAAGTTAGTAGATAATAACATTATTATCACAATTGGTTCACAAAATGATATTAAAATAGCAGAAGAAGTAGCAAAAGAGAAAAACAAGAAGATCAAAGCACATTTGAAAATTGATACAGGTTTTGGTAGATATGGATTTATATATTCAAATAGAGAAGAAATGATACAAGCTTTGAAAGAAATAAAAAATATAGAAATTCAGGGAACATTTTCTCATTTTTCTGTTAGCTTCTTTAATGACAAATATACTAAGCTTCAATTTAAAAGATTTATTGATGTAATCGAAGTTTTAAAAATGAATGATATACAAACAGGAATGTTACATATATGTAACTCATCAGCATTTGTAAAATTCCCATATATGCATTTAAATGCAGTACGTGTTGGTTCAGGATTTCTAGGAAGATTATCATTTTCAAATACTTTAGGACTAAAAAAGATAGGATATATGGAGTCAGAAGTATCTGAAATAAAGGAACTTCCAAAAGGATTTAACATAGGGTATTCAAATACATTTACTACAAAAAAAGATACTAAGGTTGCGATTGTACCTTGTGGATATATGGATGGAATAAATATAACAAATGATAGAGATATGTTCAGAACAGTTGATAAGTTAAGATATATAGTAAGAGATGTGAAAGATTTTTTCAAAAAACAGGCTAAATATGTGAAACTAAATAATCAAAATTGTAAGATACTAGGCAGAATAGGAACATATCATGTCACATGTGATGTTACAAATAAAGATGTGAAAATAGGAGATAAAGCAATTTTTTCTATTAATCCAAAGTTTGTAGATTCTAGTGTTGAAAGGGATTATAGATAATAGAAAGGAATGAGAAAAGTTGGAAGAGAACAACAATAAAGAAGAGGTTAAAGAAAAAGTAGAAAATGAAAAAGTAAAAAAACAAGGATTTTTCAAAAAAGTTTGGTATTCAATCACAAAAATAGAGAGATATCCAGAATTGGCAGCACAAGGTGTAGGAAAAGCATTTTCATATATCAGTAAAGTAGTAGCTATTTTAGCGATTATTTTAAGTTTAGGTTCAATATATCAATCATATCAAATATTGCAAGAAGGAGTAGCATACTTACAAAATGAATTCCCTGAATTTTCATATAGTGATGGGATTTTAAGTATTGATTCTGAAAATCCAATTACTATTTCAGCTGAAGATTCATATGTAGGAGAAGCAATAATTGATACAAAAACACAAGATGAACAAACAATAAATCAATATATTTCTGAAATAGAACAAAATGGTGATGGAATAGTTGTTTTGAATAATAGAGTTATAGTAAAAACAAGTAGTATTTCAGGAACAATTAGCTATGAATATGATCAAATGTTAAATCAAATAGGAATTACAGAGTTTAATAAACAAGATTTAATAAATTATATAAGTAGTTCTCAAATGTACAATTTTTATATAAGTATATTTTTAACGATATTTGTATATAGTTTTGCAATGTATTTACTAACAACACTATCAAATGCAGTTTTCTTAGCAGTATTTGGATATTTAGTAACCTGGATTGCAAAAATAAGAATGAGATTTGTAGCAGTATTTAATATGGCTGTATATTCATTAACTCTTTCAACAATACTAAATATGATGTATATTGCAATTAATATATTTGTACCATTTACTATGGAATATTTCCAAGTAATGTATGTCACAGTGGCTGCAATTTACTTGATAGCTGCAATATTCTTATTAAAATCAGAGTATATTAAAAGACAAGCAGAATTAATGAAATTAGCAGAAGCTCAGGAAATTGTTAAGAAAGAATTAGAACAAAAAAAGGAAGAAGAAAAAGAGAAAAAAGAAGGAGAAAAAGAAAAAAAGGAAAGAAAAGAGAAAGATAAAAAAGAAGAGAAAAGAGATGAAAAGCAAGATGGGAAACAGGGTGGAGAGCCTCAAGGTTCAGGTGCCTAGAACGGTTGAAAAATAATTACAAAAAAATCAAGTGAAAGAAAGGAATTTGAGAAATGAGTAAAAAGCAAAAACAGCCTAAAGATAAAAAGCAATCACAAAAAACGTGGGCATTAATTATATTATTATTAGTATTACTTGCCATATTAATTGGGCTAGCATTTTATCTAATGCAAAACCAAAAAGACAGTGAAGAAAACACAATGGCATATACTGATTTAATAAAAGAAATATCTTATGGTAATATAGAAAAAATAGAAATGACAGTAGGAAGTACAACAGTAAAAGTAAAACAAAAAAATGTTGATGAAGAAAAAAAGGTAATTGTTCCAAATACAGAAAGTTTCATGGAATTAGTACAACAAAGAATTGCAGAAGGAAATGAAATGGAATTAATACAAAAACCTAGAAGTGTTATATCACAAATTCCATCAGTAATAGTAAGTTTACTTCCAACAGCAATAATGCTTGCACTATTTATCATGATTTTCAAGATGCAAGGATTAGGAGAAAAAGGGAAAGTATATGATGATACTGAAAGAAAAACAAAGGTAAAATTCGAAGATGTAGCAGGTTTAGAAGAAGAAAAACAAGAATTAATTGAGATAGTAGATTTCTTAAAAAGACCAGAAAAATATACAAAAATGGGAGCAAAAATTCCAAAAGGAGTTCTACTATATGGAAAACCAGGAACAGGAAAAACATTAATTGCAAAAGCAATAGCAGGAGAAGCAGATGTACCATTTATTTCAATGAGTGGTTCAGAATTTATAGAAATGTTTGCAGGACTTGGAGCATCAAGAGTAAGAAAACTATTTGAAAAAGCAAGAAAGCTAGCTCCATGTATAGTATTTATAGACGAAATAGATGCAATAGGTTCAAGAAGAACATCAAATAGTGGAGCAGAAACAGAAAATAACCAAACATTAAACCAATTATTAGTTGAAATGGATGGATTTAGTTCAGAAGAAACAATTATTGTACTTGCTGCAACAAATAGACCAGAAATGCTTGATAAAGCACTATTAAGACCAGGAAGATTTGATAGACAAATCACAATACCAACTCCTGATTTAAAAGGAAGATTGGAAATATTAAAAATACATGCAAAAGATAAAAGAATATCAGATGACTTGAATTTAGAAAGTGTAGCAGAAGATACAGCAGGATTTACAGGTGCAGAACTTGCAAATATTTTAAATGAAGCAGCAATATTAGCTACAAAAAATAAACATGAAGGAATTGAAGAAGAAGATATAGAAGAAGCTGTTAAAAAAGTAACAGTTGGACTAGAAAAAAGAACAAGAGTAATCTCAGATAAAGATAAAAAATTAACAGCATATCATGAAGCAGGACATGCAGTTGTAAGTAGATATTTGCCAACACAAACCAATGTAAAAGAAGTTTCAATTATTCCTAGAGGAGTTGCTGGTGGATATACAATGTATAAATCTGATGAAGATAAATACTATATATCAAAAACAGAAATGCAAGAAAAATTAATAGCATTACTTGGAGGTAGAGCTGCAGAAAAATTAGTATTAGATGACATATCAACAGGAGCAAGTAATGACATTGAAGTTGCAACCAAAATTGCAAGAGATATGGTAACAAAATATGGAATGAGTGATACTTTAGGTCCAATAGATTTTCAAGGAAAAGAACCTTATGAAATGCAAATGTTTGGAGAGAATATTGGAGATAAAATTGGACAAGAAGTAAAAATATTGATAGACACAGCATATAATGATGCTCAAACTTTATTAAAAGAACACAGAGATAAGTTAGATGCAATTGCTAATGTTTTGCTTGAAAAAGAGAAAATTAATGAGCAAGAGTTTAATAGAATATTTGAGTAATAGTTGAAATTATTTTATTAATATGTTAATATATATACGTAAACCAATTAATTTGCGATTTTATGGGACTAATACTTAAAATTGCAAATATCAAATCTTAATAATTAGGAGGATTTGGATATGAAAAGAGTACGGAGAAAAGACTTAAAGGCATTAATAGAAAATTTTGCTGAGTGGTGTCATATTCATCTATCGGAAAAATATCATGGCTCGCCTATATTGATTGATACGGATTCTCTTACAGTAACTGTTAATATATTTGTAGAGCACATTATGAATGACAAAGTAACAGTTTTTGATTCATTTGGAAGAGAGATTGAGAAAGCTACTTTTGGAAATCTTAAACTGATTCATTCAGATTATGAGACCTTTGAAAGATATAGTAGAGCATCACTTTTATTTGCAAGTAACTATGAATTTGAAGAAGAGTGAAAAAATAAAGTATAGGTAATTAGTCTACCTATACTTTTTAAATTCTATTAGATTTAATGTTTAAAAGTATTACGATGCATAAGTAAGATAATTATAAAAATTGTAGATTTATATAAAAAACTATGATAATATATGTATGTAAGGTAGGTGATATATATGCAAATTAAAGAAGCAATGAGAAAAGGAATGATAAAACTAAAAACAAATGATGTAAAAGAGCCAAACCTAAAAGCAAGACTTCTAATGCAATATATATTAAATAGACCAAGAGAATACATATTAGTACATGATGACAAGCAACTAACATTGAGACAAAATGTAGACTATTTCAAACTAATAAAAAAACTCATAGAAGGAGTGCCCTTGCAACACATAACACATCAGCAAGAATTCATGAAATTAATGTTCTATGTTGATGAAAATGTATTAATTCCAAGACCAGATACAGAAATCTTAGTTGAAGAAGTTATAAAACTAGCTAAAAGTATAAATGCAAAAAAAATACTAGATTTATGTACAGGTAGTGGAGCAATTGCAGTATCACTTGCAAAATATATCGAAGGCAGTCAGATAACTGCAACAGATATAAGTAGAAAAGCATTAAGTATTGCAAAGTTAAATGCAACGAATAACAATGTTGAAGATAAAATAACATTTGTTAGTTCAGATTTATTTCAAAACATTTCAGAAGAAAAATATGATATCATTGTATCAAATCCACCATATATAAAGAGAAAAGTTATAAAAACTTTAGATAAAGAAGTAAAAAGAGAGCCAATAATTGCACTAGATGGTGGTAATGATGGATTAGATTTTTATAAAAAAATCATAGGAAATGCATATCAATATTTGAAATATAAAGGATACCTATGTTTAGAAATTGGATATGACCAAAAAGATGAAGTTATTGATTTAATTAACAAAGAAGAAAAATATATTGATACATATAGTAAAAAGGATTTATTTGATAATGATAGAATCGTTATTACTAAATTAGGTATGCTAACAAATTTAATAGACGAAAATTATTAATAGTAGTAAGAGGAGATGAAGCCAAATGTCATTTTCATCTGATATAAAGCAAGAATTAAACAAAAATAGTAATTTAGCAAATAAAAATATAGTAAAACAAGAATTAGTTGGATATTTAATATCTGGAAATATAAATATAGTAAATAATAAAGAAATTAAATTTTCAACAGAAAGTGATTATAACATAAACCGTTTTTCAAAATTATTAACCAATTTAGATATAAACCATTCTATTGATATGGTGGGGAAAAACTTTGTAATAACATTAAAAACAAAAGAAATAGATTTTATAGAATATGACAAAGAGATAGTAAAAATTAAAGAAATACCAGAAAACCAAGAAGAAAAAAAGGCAATAATTAGAGGAACATTTATGGGAGCAGGTTCTATAAATAATCCAGAAAGAGAATATCATTTAGAAATGGAAGTTACAAATGAGCAAAATATGAATACGGTTTTAGATTTACTTTTAGAATTTGGAATAAAAGCAAAATATATGGAGGCTAAAAATAAATATTATATCTATTTAAAAGAAGGAGAAGAAATATCTAAATTTTTAGCATTAATTGGTGCAGCAAAAGCTGTTATGAAATTTGAAGATATACGAATTCAAAAAGAAATGAGAGGAAAGGTAAACAGGTTAGTAAATTGTGAAACAGCTAATTTGAATAAAACTATAAATGCATCAATTGAACAGATTGCGGCAATTAGAAAATTGCAGGAAAATGGTGAATTTAAAAAGTTAGATGATAACTTGAAAGAAATAGCTTTACTTAGATTAGAAAATCCTGATATGTCATTGATAGAGTTAGGTAAAAAGTTAAAAGTGCCAATAGGAAAGTCAGGAGTTAATTATAGGTTAAAGAAGATAATGGAAATATCAAATGGACTAGTTGAAAAATAATTACAATTTTGGCTACGTATAGAAAGGAAGTTTAAATAATGCAAGAAAAAGAACTAGGAATATATATACATATTCCTTTTTGTAAGCAAAAATGCTATTATTGTGACTTTGTATCTTTTTCAAACAAAGAGGGATATATAGAAAAATATGTTGAAACAGTGAAAAGAGAAATTGATAGTTATGACTTGTCAAATTATAATATAACTACTATATACATCGGAGGAGGTACACCATCAAGGATACCAAGTGAAAAGATACAAGAAATTTTAGAAAAAATAAAACAAAAAATTCCGGAAAATCAAACTAAATGGGAAGATATAGAAATTACAATAGAATTAAATCCTGGGACAGTAGATGAAGAGAAAATTAAAAAATATAAAGAAATAGGGATTAATCGTTTAAGTATTGGCTTGCAAAGTACAAATAATAAACTTTTAAAAGAAATTGGAAGAATACATACATTTGAAGATTTTAAGAATACATATAATCTAGTGAAAAAAGTTGGTTTTGAAAATATAAATGTTGATTTAATGATAGAATTACCTAATCAAACAATAAGTGATGTTAAGGAATCATTAAATGAAATTATAAAATTAAATCCAACACATGTTAGTGTATATTCTTTAATTGTGGAAGAAAACACGAAAATGGAGCAATTGATAAATAACAAAGAATTACAATTGCCAGATGAAGAATTAGAAAGGCAAATGTATTGGTATGTGAAAAATACATTAGAATTAAATGGATACAATCATTATGAAATTTCAAACTTTGCTAAAAAAGGAAAAGAATCAAAACATAATTTGAATTGTTGGGAACAAAAAGAATATATAGGATTAGGACTAGCCGCATATTCACATCTAAACGGTGTTAGATATGGAAATACAAGTAATATTGAGGAATATATTAATGTACAAGATTTTTTCAATAGAAGTGAATTAGAAGAAAGTGGTATTAGAATTGTTGATGAAGTTCAAACTTTAGAAGATAAAAGAAAAGAATATATGTTATTGGGCTTAAGAAAGATTGAGGGTGTTTTAATTCAAAAGTTTAAAGAGAAGTTTATTGAGAATCCTATTTTCTTGTTTAGAAAAGAGCTTGAAAAGTTGGTAAATGAAGAACTTATAGCGATTGATGGTGATTGTATAAGGTTGACTAATAAGGGACTTGATTTAGCTAATATTGTTTGGGAAGAATTTGTATAAAAATGAAAAAATGTTCGTAAAAAGTATTGACAATTTTTAAAATTGAAGATACAATAATTACGAACATTTTTTCGAACTACAAATTGATGGGAGGAAACAATATGATTACAACTTTACATATAAAAAATATAGGGATAATAGAAGATTTAAGCATTGATTTTCAACAAGGATTAAATGTATTAACAGGAGAAACAGGAGCAGGAAAGACATTAATAATCGATTCTTTACAAATGGTATCTGGAGGAAGATTTCCTAAAGATATGATAAGAAAAGGAGAGAAATATTCTTTTGTTGAACTATGTTTATATGAACCTGAAAATGAAAATTCAGTAGAAGGTAATATTATTGTTTCAAGAGAAATATATGCAAATGGAAGAAACTTGTGTAAGATAAATGGAAGAATGGTAACAGTTACAGAGTTAAAAAACTTTATGAAACAATTTATTGAAATACATGGACAAAATGATAATCAAGACTTATTAGATAGTAAATTGCATTTGAACTATTTAGATGGATTTATTGGTGATAAAATTTCTGTGGAAAAATTAAAATATCAAGAGTTATACAATAAATATTGTGATATCAAGCAAGAGTTAGCCAATAATTTTGGTGATGAAAAAGAGAGACAAAGGAAATTAGATTTATTACAATATCAAGTAAAAGAAATTGAAGATGCTGGACTAAAAGTAGGAGAAGAAGAGGAGTTAGAAGAAAAAAGAAAATTGATAGTCAATTCTGAAAAAATAGTGCGGAAATCTTCAAGAAGCAGATAATTTGATTTCAGAAAATGGGATTGATAGTATTAGTATGGCAATTAGAGCTTTAGAAAAAATAGAAATGCTTGATAATAAATATGAAAAAGTCTCTACAGATTTAAAAAGTATATATTATGAATTACAAGAGTTATCAAGAGATGTAAATGAGTATAAAAACGATATATATTTTGATGAAGAAGAAAGAGATTATGTTGAAGAAAGATTAAATTTAATTTATTCTTTAAAAAGAAAATATGGAAATACAATTGAAGAAATTTTGAATTACAATGATGAAATAAAAGATGAAATTGAACATATTGATAATTTAGAAGAATATAATAGCAAATTAAGAAAAGAACAAAAAGAACTAGAAAAAGAAATGGATATTCTAGCAAATAGAATGAATATATTAAGACAAGAAAATGCTATTAGATTAAGTGAAAATATAAATCAAGAGTTAGCAGAATTAGAAATGAAAAATGCGAAAATAAATGTTAAAGTAGAATATTTAGAAAATGAATATCTAAAAACAGGTAAAAATGTTGTGAAATTTTATATTACAACAAACAAAGGAGAAGATGAAAAAGAATTAACAAAAATAGCATCAGGTGGAGAAATGTCAAGAACAATGCTTGCTATAAAGAAAGTATTAGCAGATACAGATAATGTACCAGTAATCATATTTGATGAAATTGATACTGGAATTAGTGGAAAAGCTGCAAATTCAGTAGCAAAAAAATTAAAATCAATATCAAAAAGACATCAAGTAATGTGTATATCTCATTTACCAAATATTGCAGCAATGGCAGATTATAACTATTTTATTAGCAAAGAAACAACAGTAGATAGAACAAAGACTAAAATAAAGCTATTAGAAGAAAATGAAGTAATTGAAGAAATTGCTCGTATTTCTTCTGGAGAAGTTAATGAGATTAGTATGAGATATGCAATTGAATTAAGAAACAAAAAAGCCTCATAATACTTTATTAATTTGCTTGACTTTTGATGAGTGAGATAGTATTATTAGAATAGATAAAATAAAAGGATGTTGATAAAATGTTACAAGCAATAGGAATTTTGATAGGGGTTTTAATAGTATTATTAGGTATAATAATGATTTATGATGCTAGAATTTTAACAAAAAAGTTTTTTGGTTTTGGTGACCAAAACGAGGCAACAAGTGGATTAAAGATATTAGGTTTTATTGTTGCAATAGTTGGAGGTTTAATAATTTATTTTGTAAAATAGATAAAAAAACGAGATTAATGTGAAAAATATGAAAAATCGCTTGACAGGAAAACTTTAAATGTGCTAAAATAAATCTTGTCAAGTAAATATGCGGTTGTGGCGGAATTGGTAGACGCGCTGGTCTTAGGAACCAGTGCCTATGGCGTGGGGGTTCGAGTCCCTTCAACCGCACCAATGACGTATCTGTTCGAACTAACAGAACAGATAGATACAAAAATCAATCAGAAAATAAAATCTGGTTGATTTTTTTGTTGTTTAAGAACAATATCAAAATCATCCAAACGAAAGGATGGTGTAAGAAAATGAAGATAATTAAGCAAGAATTACAATTTGAGGAATGTCTAAAACAGAGAATTGAATTTATATGTGAGTTTTCAAAAGTTATCCCTACTTTTATAAATGGTAGTATTAGAAAATTAGAAAAAACTAACCTTACATATATTGAACCACATAAAGTCATTATTAAAAATATTACTTTTTTAGTTTTTAATTATTCAAATGATGTATATATTTCAAATTTGACTAAAAAGATTAAATTATCAGAGTTAGAAGAATATTTGAAAAATATATAAATTGTAAATATTTGACATTTCCTTAAATCGTGATATAATATAGACAATTGATTATGTATAGTTGTGCGTGAAGAACTATACAATTACGAGTACTTTGAAAATTTTATATTATATTACAATTATATTGTATTTTACTTTATAATAAAGAGATTTTAAGAGATGTCAGCTGTACTCGTGTACTATGATGTCTCTTTTTTGTTAGGAGGTTTGAAAATTGAGTGATGAAAAGAAAAAATGTGGGTTATATATGAGAGTGTCAACCGAAGACCAAGCCCGTGAGGGTTTTAGTTTACCAGAACAAAGAGAAAGATTAGAAACTTTTTGTAAGTTTAAGGGGTATGAGATAGTAGATTATTATGAAGATGCTGGAATAAGTGCTAAAACTGGTAATTATAGACCAGAATTTGAAAGATTAAAAGATGATATTAAAGCTAAAAAGATAAATACTATTGTTGCTTTAAAATTAGATAGAATAACAAGAAGTATTTATGACTGGGAAAATTTAATGACTTTTTTAGATGAGAATAATGCTTATTTAGACTGTGTTAATGATGAAATAAATACTACAAGTGCAAACGGTAAAATGATTTCAAGACTTTTAATGAGTGTAAGTCAAAATGAAATTGAGAGAACTAGCGAAAGAACTAAAGTTGGTTTAGCAGGTGCAATTAAATGTGGTCATATTCCCCATATTTCCCCATTAGGCTATAAGCACGAAGATAAAAGATTAGTAATTGATTATTCTACTAAAGACATTGTAGTTAGAATATTTGATTTATATTACAACGGTTATTCCTATCAAAAAATAAGTAATTTATTTAATGAAGAAAAAGTATTAGGAAAAGATAATTGGAGAGATTCAACGATTGTTAATATTCTTGAAAATGAAATATATAAAGGAGATTTTGTTCACGGCAAAAGAACAAAACACCCTACCTATTATGAAGATGTAGTTGAGCCTATTATATCTAAAGAAATGTGGGAAGATTGCCAAGTACAAAAAAAGAAGAATTCAAGAAGTTATAAAAGAACATTGACATATTTATATTTACAAAAGCTTAAATGTCCTAAATGTAATCGAATATTAGGCGGTAAAGCAACTACAAAGAAAAACGGTAATACCTATTTTTATTATTACTGTAATGACTGCAAAATTGAATTTAAAGAAAAAATTATAAATGATTACT
>CAWVDV010000097.1:0-8110 GCA_963928115.1 Bacillota bacterium
ATGGAATTTGAAGAAATAAAAGAATTAGAAAATATAATTAGTTATACAGTAGTAGCAGTAAATGATGAAATATATGTAGAGAAAATTAAAAAAAGGAAAAGGTGAAGATAATGTATAGAACAAAAACATGTGGAGAATTGACAATAAAAAATGTAGGAGAAGAAGTAGAATTAGCAGGATGGATTCAAAAAATAAGAGACCTAGGTGGAATGATATTCATAGACCTAAGAGACGAATTTGGAAAAACACAAATAGTAATCCATGACGAAAAACTACAAGAAGAAGTAAAAGAATACACCACAGAAAGTTGTATCCACATAAATGGAAAAGTTGTGGAAAGAAGTAGCACAAATAACAAAATACCAACAGGAGAAATAGAAGTAGAAGCAAGCAAAATAGAAGTATTAGGAAAATGCAAAAACATACTTCCATTTGAAATAAATACAGACCAAGAAGTAAGAGAAGACCTAAGATTAGAGTATAGATTTCTAGACTTAAGAAATGAAAAATTACACAAAAACATATTATTACGTTCAGAAATCATAAAAACAATAAGAAATAAAATGGATGAACTAGGATTTACAGAAATACAAACACCAATACTTGCAAACTCATCACCAGAAGGTGCAAGAGACTATTTAGTACCAAGTAGATTAAATCCAGGGGAATTTTATGCACTTCCACAAGCACCACAACAATTTAAACAATTACTAATGGTTGGAGGATTTAATAAATACTATCAAATAGCACCATGTTTTAGAGATGAAGACCCAAGAGCAGATAGAGCACCAGGAGAGTTCTATCAATTAGACTTTGAAATGAGTTTTGCAACACAAGAAGATGTATTTAATGTAATAGAAGAAGTTGTACCATACACATTTGAAAAATTCACAAATTGGAAAGTAGATAAAGGACCATTTATACGTATTCCATATAGAGAAGCAATGGAAAAATACGGAATAGATAAACCAGATTTAAGAAATCCATTAATAATACAAGATGTAACAAAACTATTTGAAAATTCAGACTTTAATGCATTTAAAGGAAAAACAGTAAAAGCAATAGTTGTACCAAATGGAGCAGAACAAGGAAGAAAATTCTTTGATAAAATGGGAGAATTTGCAACAACTGAAGAAGTTGGAGCAAAAGGTTTAGCATGGACAAAATTTGAACAATCAGGAGAAGTGGCAGGAGGAATTGCTAAATTTATAACACCAGACATTAAAGAAAAACTAGAAAAAGAATATGATGTAAAACCAAATTCAAGCATTTTCTTTATAGCAGATGAATTTGAAAAAGCACAAAAAATAGCAGGGCTAGTTAGAATAGAATTAGGAAAAAGACTAGACTTATTAGAAAAAGATGTATATAGATTCTGCTTTATAGTAGATTTCCCAATGTATGAATTATCAGATGAAGGAACAATTGATTTTAGCCATAATCCATTCTCAATGCCACAAGGAGGACTAGATGCACTAGAAAATAAAGACCCATTAGAAATACTTGCATATCAATATGACTTAGTATGTAATGGATATGAAATGGCATCAGGAGCGGTAAGAAATCACAATCCAGAAATTATGGTTAAAGCATTTGAAATAGCAGGATATACTGAAGAAGAAGTAAAAAATAGATTTGGAGCATTATATAATGCATTCCAATACGGAACACCACCACATGCAGGAGCAGCACCTGGATTAGATAGAATGGTTATGCTAATTGCAAATTCACAAAATATAAGAGAAATAATAGCATTTCCAAAAAATAAAAAGGCAAGAGATTTATTAATGAGAGCACCATCACAAGTATCAGAACAACAACTTAAAGACGTTCACATCAAACTAGATTTAGAATAATAAGAAATTTTTTGAAACAATTGTCAGCAAAAAAAGAAAGGTTTGAAAAAGATGAAAAAATATATGTTAGAAATTACAGTATTTATTTGTGGAGCAATAGGAATGATACTAGAACTAATTGCAGCAAGAGTCTTATCACCATATGTAGGAAGTTCAAACCTAATTTGGACAACAATCATAGGGGTAATGCTAATTAGTATGAGCATAGGATATTGGTTAGGAGGAAAAAGAGCAGACAAAGACCCTAATATAAACAACTTATCAACAACGATATTATTAGGAGCTCTAGCAACTAGTTTGATACCAATATTTGAAACGGTATTAGTAAAAAACTTTGCAAGCATTTCAGACAATTTAGTATTAATCGCATTAGTAACATCAGCAATAATATTTGGAATACCAAGTTTTGTTATGGCAACAGTATCACCATTTGCAGTAAAATTAAGAGATAAAGAATATTCAAATGTAGGAGAAATATCAGGAAGAACATCATCATTATCAACAATAGGAAGTATATTTGGAACATTTTTGGCAGGTTTTTTCCTAATACCAACCTTTGGAGTAAGGGCAATTATATTTGGAACAACAGTAGTTCTATTGATTCTTGCAATTGCACTATATGAAAACAAAACAAGAAAATTCTATATAATCATTGCAATAGTTGCAATAGCAATATTTGCATTCCAAGGTTTAGGAAAGGTAATTTACGATAGAGCAAATCCAGATGTTATAGAAGATGTAGATTCAGAATACAGTAGAATACTAATAAAACAAGTAGCTGCAAATAATACAACATATAAAACGATGCAAGTTGAAAATGGACTAGAGTCATATATAGATGAAGAAACAGGAGAAATGGGAGCAAGATACCTATATTATTATGACTTAGCTGATTATTATCTAAAAGATTTTAAATCAACATTGATGATAGGTGGAGCAGCATATACATATCCAACCCACTATCTAGATAAATATGAAGATAAAACAATTGATGTTTCAGAAATTGACCAAAAAATGACTGAACTTGCAGTAGAACAATTCAATTTAGATATCAATAATGAAAGATTAAATATTTATCATCAAGATGGAAGAAGTTTTTTGAATACGACAGATAATAAATATGATGTCATTTTGATAGATGCTTTTAAAGGAGAAAATGCACCATTTGAATTAACAACTTATGAAGCTATGAAAAATGCAAGAAATATTTTAAATGATAATGGAATGGTTATTACAAATATCATTTCCTCAGTTACTGGAGAAGATTCTGATTTCATTAAATATGAGTATAGTACATATAAAAAAGTTTTTGATGATGTAAAGGTTTTTAAAGTTAGAGATGTAGATGATAACCTAAATCAGAATTTGATTTTGATTGGCTTCAAAGGAAATACAAATATTGATGATAGCAAATATGAAGAATATAAAGAATTACTTGATATGGAGCTGGTAGATTTTTCTTCTGACAAGGGGATTTCTACAGATAATTATGCACCAATAGGTAATTAGTTTGAAAGAAAAGAAGTGAGAAGTGGAAAATGAAGAGAGTTTTGCTTGGAATGAGTGGAGGAGTTGATAGTTCTGTTTCAGCAATCTTGTTAAAAAATCAAGGTTATGAAGTAATTGGAGCTACAATGAAATTATGGTGTGGAGCAAATAAAGAAGAAAAGGAAAAAAACGAAAAATCAATTAAAGATGCTAAAAAGGTTTGTGAAAAATTAGAAATAGAACATTATGTATTTGATGCACAAAAAGAATTTGAGAAATATGTAATAAATGATTTTGTAGAACAATATAAAAATGCCAAAACACCAAATCCTTGCATAGAATGTAATAAGAAGATAAAATTTGGATACTTTTTTGACAAAGCACAAGAATTAAATTGTGATTACGTTGCAACAGGACATTATGCTAGAATTGAATATTCTGAAAAATATAATCAATATGTATTAAGAAAATCAAGTGAAGATAAAAAAGACCAAAGTTATTTTTTATACACAATTCCAAAAGAAAAGTTAGATAAAATTATTTTTCCACTTCAAAATTTTACATCAAAAGAAGAAATAAGAAAAATAGCACAAGAAAATAATTTAGAAGTTGCAGAAAAGAAGGATAGCCAAGAAATATGTTTTATTCCAGACAATTGTTATCAAAACTTTTTAGAAAGTAGAATGAATAAACCCAAAGAAGGAAATATTATATTAAGAAATGGTGAAATTCTAGGAAAACATAAAGGACTAATTAATTATACAATAGGACAGAGAAAAGGAATTGGCATATCATATAAAGAGCCTTTATATGTAATCGAATTAAATCAAGAAAAAAATGAAGTGATTGTTGGACCAGAGTCAGAATTATATACTAATAAGTTATTTGCAAATAATATAAATTGGCAAGTAGAACTGAATAGAAATCAAGATTTGTGTTGTTTTGCTAAAATAAGATATAGAGCAAAAGAAGCGGAAGCAATAGTGAGAATAAGAAAAAGCGAATTACGAGATGAAAATAAAATTACAAATAGTCAAGAAAATGATAAAACAAAAATAATCAATGAAATAGAAAAGAAAAATGAAATATTAGAAATAGAATTCAAAGAACCACAAAGAGCGATTACAAAAGGACAGTCAGTAGTATTTTACGATAAAGACGGTGTTGTACTAGGTGGAGGAAAAATTTTGTAAAAAAAACTTGTATAATTTAGGCAATTGTGATATAAATATGATATAAAGCTAAAGAAAGGGCTGAGTTTAGTGGAAGAAGAACCAATGGTAAATATTAGAGATATGAAGGATGCAAAAACCATTCTAATTGTTGATGACGAGCAACCAATTGTTGACATATTGGTACATAATTTAGTAAAGGAAGGCTATAAAACATTAGAAGCAAATGATGGTATAACAGCAGTAAATATGGCATTAGAAAAAAAACCTGATTTAATTTTGTTAGATATAATGCTTCCAAAAATGGATGGATTATCTGTATGTAAAAGGATAAAAAATTCATATAATGTACCTATATTAATGCTAACAGCCAAGGATGAAGAAATAGATAAAATTTTAGGATTAGAACTAGGGGCAGATGATTATATAACAAAGCCTTTTAGTGTAAGAGAACTTATGGCAAGAATAAAAGCAAATTTAAGAAAAGCAGATATAAGTTTAGAGAATCAAATAGTTGAACAAACAAATTCAACTAATGAGAAGAAAAAAGATAGCAAAATAGTAGTTGGAGACTTAGAATTAGATTTAGACAAATTTGAAGTTAAAGTCAGAGGAGAAATAATAGATTTAACTTTAAGAGAATTTGAAGTATTAAAATTTTTAGCTTCACAACCAGAACAAGTAGTAACAAGAGAAACTTTACTTGAAAAGGTTTGGGGATATGAATATTATGGAGATATTAGAACCGTTGATGTAACAGTAAGAAGAATCCGTGAAAAAATTGAAAAGGATACTTCAGCACCAAAAATATTAATAACCAAAAGAGGAGTAGGTTATTATATAGCAGACAGGGATTAGGGGACGGTCCTAAAAATCCCTAAAAGCAGGGATTTAGGGACGGACCTCATAAAGAATAAAAAAGTTATAATGTAGTATTAATTGAAAAAAGATAGAACTAAATTTTGTGACTATAACAAAATTAGCTCTATCTTTTTTAATGAGCATCTGTCAATGTACTACGTAAAGTAACTTTTATAATAGTACCTTCAGGAACTTGCTCATTTGCCATATAATCTTGAGTAATAACAGTTCCACTTCCTTCAATATTAATATTCAAATTTTTATCCCTCAAAGTAGTTGTAGCTTGTGAAGCATTCATACCCTTCAAATCTGGGACTGTAACAGAAGTAGAAGTTGTACTTCCTTCACCATAAAGCACGATTAATGAATTTTTAGGTAATTGACTACCAGGTTTTGGATTTTGGTCTCCAACTAAAATAGTATTTGCATCACCATTTACATATGTTTTAGTATTAAATCCAGCATCTTTTAAAATCTTTTCAGCTTCTGCAACTGTTCTATTTCTAACATCAGGAACAGTAATATAATTACTAGAATTACTATTGCTATCAGCAGTAGCATCTGACACAACACCCATATATGGTAAAATTTCAGATAACATTTGAGAAACGACAGGGCCTGCAACTTGGCCACCTTGGTGACCATTTTCACCTTTAGGATCATATAAAGTAACTAAAAGTACAATTTTAGTATCTTCAACTGGAGAAATGGCAACATATGAAGCCACATAACCTTCATCAGCATTTGCCTCAGTTGGTTCAGAAGTTCCAGTTTTTCCACCAATTGAATAACCATTTACAGCAGCATGTCTACCAGTACCTTCTGTAACAACAGATTCCATCATAGACTTTACTTCAGCAGCAGTTTGGCTAGAAATTACTTGTCTTACTTGAGTTACTGGGATTTCAGTAACAGCACCAGTATCAGTATTTGTAACAGATTTAACAATTCTAGGTTGCATCAATATTCCATCATTAGCTACACAAGAAATTGCAGTAATCATTTGAAGAGGTGTAATATTCAACCTTTGTCCGAATGACATAGTAGCAAGCTCTACGGGACCTACATTTTCTAACTTTTGGAATATACTACTTTGTTCACCATAAAGCCCTGAATTTGTAGAATCGAATAATCCAAATGCTTCATAATATTTATATAAAGTAGAAGCACCAATTCTTGATCCAAGTTGCATAAATGCAGGATTGCATGAATTCATTAATGCTTGTCTTAAAGTTTGAGAACCATGAGGGTTTGCTCTCCAACATTTGATTCTAATAGTTGAACCATTTACATCTTCAAATTCTTCATAACCTTTACAATAAAAATCACCAGCAACATCTGTTGAAGTGATGTTTTCTTCTAAAGCAACTGCAGAAGTTATAACTTTAAAAGTAGAACCAGGCTCATAAGTTTCAGCAACAGATTTATTTGCCCACATTCTATATAGTGCTTCACTTTTTTCTTCAGTACTTAAACTATCATAAGTTTGAGCTAATGTACTATTAGGTGTATAAGGTGAGTTTAAATCATAATCAGGATAAGACGCCATAGCTAAAATATCACCTGTTGAAGGATCCATTGCAATAACATTTCCACCTCTAGAACATTCATTTTCTTCGACAGCTTGTTTTAAATATTTTTCTACAATAGTTTGAATATTTAAATCAATTGTTAAAGTTAAATCACTACCATTTTCAGCTGCAATATATGTTTCTTCAGCATCAGGAATTTCTTGTTGGTCACTTCCTTGAGAACTAACAATCTTTCCAGGAGTTCCAGTCAAAACAGAATCCCATTTAGACTCAATTCCACTTAAACCTTGATTATCACTTCCACAAAAGCCAATTACATTTGATGCAACATTACTATATGGATAATATCTTTTAGTATCTTCATCGATATTAATACCAACAGAAATCTTATTTTCTTCCATCCAAGTTGTTAACTCATCAACTTTATCTTGCTCTACCTTTTTTGCGATTGTCTCAACTTGAGAATCACTACTTACCTTTTCTAAAGTTTCATTATAATCTAGTCCGAAAATTTCTGAAAGACCTTTGGCAACAGTTTCTTGATATGTAGCAGTTTCTTCATCACTATCTTTTTTGAATTTTGAAGGATTAATAGTAATGGTATCTACTTGAGCACTTATAGCTAAAGCCTTTCCAGTAGAATCATAAATATTTCCACGTTTTGGACTTATAATTTGATTAATAGCTTGTTGCTTATATGCTTGCTCTTTTAAGTAATTACCTTGTACAAATTGTAAAAAACCAATTCTACAAATTAAAAGAACAAAAATTATTATTGTAACTAAAAGAATTAATCGTAATTTTTTTGTATATATAAAATTTTTTGATTCAAAATCCGAATTTATTTTTACTACATTTGAAGTTTTTTTAGCCTTTGTATTCTTGTTTGAGTTCTTATTTTTATCTGGACGTTTTTTATCAGTCATAATATCCACCTCTTTTGTTTTTAAGTAGCTATATTTTATACTAAAATGTAAAAAAAAGCAAGAGCAGGAAGAGGGATTAGGGGGACGGTCCTTAAAATCCCTGTTTTTTAATTCTATTCTTATGCTATTATAAAATAGCATAAAATTTATTTCATTTCTCGGCTAACATTACATCATTAAGAAAAATTAAAATGATTTCATTCACATTCGAAATTCATAAATTTTATACTATTTTTAATATCTTATTAAGATATAGGTAAAATAGAGCAGGGATT
>CAWVDV010000098.1:0-5181 GCA_963928115.1 Bacillota bacterium
GCAGTAGATATAAATATTAGTACAGAAGAACTTTTAGAAGAATTATCGCAAGAAGAATATCGTTATAGTAGAATACCAGTTTATGAAGAAACAATTGATGAAATCAAAGGAATACTATATGTTAAAGATGTATTAAAAAATATAAATAAAAAATCTTTTAAAGTAAAAAATGTTGTAAAAGAAGCATATTTTGTTTCACAAAATCGATTAATAAACGAAGTGTTTAAAGAGTTACAAAAAAACAAAAAACAAATAGCAATAATTTTAGACGAATATGGAGGAACTGCAGGATTAATTACAATGGAAGACATACTTGAGGAATTAGTAGGAGACATATATGACGAGTATGATGAAGAAGAAAAAGAATTTGAAAAAATAGATGATAATACTTATATTTTAAGTGGAAGTCTTCCAATATATGATGTAAATAAGCTTCTAGATGCAGGTATTCCAGAAGGTGATTATGATACAATATCTGGATATTTACAAGAAAAATTAGGAAGAATACCAGAAGATGGTGAAGAAACACCAGTAATAGACACTGAAAGAGTAACATACAAAATTGAAGAATATGAAGATAGAAGAATTATAAAAATAAAAGCATGTAAAAACAATGTCGAAGAAATAGCAGAAGATAACTAGCTTAATTTAAATTGATATGAAATGGAGAAAAAATATGAAAAGAACATTTAGAATATGGGTTAGTATAATAGTTATAATAGTAGTTGCAGTAATAATAGCAATATCATATTATTTTATAAAAAAAGATAGCAGAAAATATGAAATCGCAGAAATAAAAAATTGTCAATATTTCACATTAAAGAAAAATGAAACTTTTGGAGTTATTGATAAAGAACAAAACATCATTATTAATCCTAGCTATACAGAAGTAATAATTCCAAATCCAGAGAAGCCTATATTTGTTTGCTATCAAGGTGAAGATAGTACAATTTTGAATGAACAAAAACAAGAAATATTTACAGAATATGAAAAAGTAGAGCCAATAAGATTAAAAAACATAGCAAGTGATTTAATGTATGAAAAAACAGTATTGAAATACACTGAAAATGGAAAATATGGTCTAATAGATTATACAGGTAAAAAAATTACAAAAGCAATTTATGAAGAATTAGACAGTCTACCATATAAAGAAGGAGAGCTATTAATTAAACAAGATGGAAAATATGGTGTAATTAATATAAGAGGTAATAAATTAGTTGACTTTGCATATGACCAAATTTCAGTAGATGGATATTTTACAGATGAAAATGAATATAAATATTCTGGATATATAGTTTCAAATACTACTGATGAAGGATATAGATATGGATATGTAGATTATCAAGGAAAAGAAATCTTAGAGCCAGAATTTAATGAACTTGAAAGAATAGTAGAAATAGAAGATGATAAAAATGTTTATTTAATAGCTGCAAAAAATGGACAATATGGAGTAGTAAAAAACACAGAAAATATAATAAACAATGAATATCAATCAATAACATATGACTCAAAAAATCAAGTATTCATTATTGAAAAAAGTAAAAAATATGGAATAGCAAAATTAGATGGACAAGTTATTGTACCAGTAGAATATAACCAGATAGATATTACAGGAATATATCTATATGCACAAAACGACCAAGGAACAACAGTTTACAATAGTAATGGAACAGAGGCAAACATAGATGCAGATATATCTATATTAGATACTACAAATGAAAGATATAGAATAAGAATAAACAATGAAATAGGAACAAAATATGGAATTATAGATAATGAAGGAAAACAACTAGTAGAAGAAAAGTATAATTATATAGAATATTTATATGATGATTTATTTATTGCAAGCTCAGAAAATGGAAAACTAGGAGTAATAAATGATAAAGACGAAGTAAAAATAAATCTTGAATGCAATTCTGTTCAAAAATTAGGAAACACAGATTTAATTAGAACTGTTACAGATCAAACAACAAGAATTTATAAAAAAGATATGACAATGGCTTGTGAACTAACAGGAGCAACAGTAACTGAAGAAGACAATTATATAAAGATATATAACAATGACGAAACAAAATATTTAGATAAAGAAGGAAATGAATTAAAAAATACAGATGTATATGCTAATAATTCAATTTTTGCCACAAAAAATGAACAAGGACAATGGGGATTTGTAGATAAATCTGGAAATGTTGTAGTTGATTATCAATATGATAGAGTAACAGAAGTTGATGAATACGGATATGCAGGAATAAAAAAAGATGGAAAATGGGGAGTTATTGATAGCCAAGGACAAGTTATATTAGAACCAACATTTGATTTACAAGAGGAAATAGACCCAATCTTTATGGGAACATATCATCAAGTTACTTATGGCTTCGGAGAATTTTATTTTGAAGATTTAAAAGTTTAGAAATACAAAAAAGAGAAAAAGATGAGTTTATAAAGTTTAAAGGACTTTATTACTCATCTTTTTTTCTATAAATAAAAAACCATAATTGTAACATTTCTAGTTTATAATCATAAAATTAGTAAATACTATATAAAAAGAAAACTTCATAAAAGAAGGTGAAAAATTGAAATTAGGAATAGCATTATCAGGTGGTGGAATAAGAGGAATTGCACATGCAGGAGTATTAAAAGCACTAGAAGATAATAAAATCAAAATTGATATTATTGGAGGGACTAGTTCAGGAGGGTTAATTGCATCATTATATGCAATGCGGATATTCACCATACTATATCTACATCATATTCAAAAAATATGCAAAAGAAATAACAGAAATAAACTCTAATCCGATAATAACTGGAATAGGAGGATATGTAAAAAATAAAAAAGTATCTTTAAAAGGTTTAAAAACAGGAGAATCAATAGAAGAAGCATATAATCACTTAGCAAGTAGAAAAGGAGTGAAAAAAATTTCAGACATTACAAAAATGCCATTAGTAATACCAGCAGTGGACTTAAAAACATCAAGAGAATTTATTTTTACAAATAATGTTTTAGACAAAGAAAAATATATAGATGATATAACAGTAGGAAAAGCAGTCAGAGCAAGTAGCAGTTTTCCAGCAGTCTTCTGCCCCTGCAAATACAAAAAATTTAGATTCTTGGATGGAGGAGTTTTAGATAATATACCAGTAGCAGAAGTAAAAAAACAAGGTGCAGATAAAGTAATTGCAGTTAATTTTAAGGCAGATGATATTACTGAAGAAAGTAATATCATGGATATAGTTATGAGAACAATAGATATCATGGGTAATAAAATTTCAGAAGAAGGCTTGAGTTCAAGTGACTATGTCTTAACAGTTGAAACAGACAAAACAGGACTTTTAGATTTTGAAAAATTAGATAAATGCTATAAATATGGTTATCAAGCAGCAATAAAAGAAATGAATAAAATTAAAGAAATAGTAACAAAAAGATAAATAAATTACTATAATATATTAATTAAATTTAAAAAAAGTGAAAGATTGTGAGATGATTAAAATTATAGATTTTAGATATTTTGATAATGCTGCAACAACTAAAATTAAAGAAGAGGTATTAGATGAAATGCTACCATATTTAAAAGAAGAGTATGGAAATGCATCATCTTTATATACAATTGGGAGAAGTGCAAAAAGAGCAATAGAAAAAGCACGAAAACAAGTAGCAGAACTCATAAATGCAAATCCAGAAGAAATATATTTTACAAGTTGTGGCTCTGAAAGTGATAATACTGCAATAAAAGGGATTGCTACAGCATATAGAAAAAAAGGAAAACACATAATAACATCCAAAATAGAACATCCAGCAGTTTTGCATACATGTCAAGTACTAGAAAAACAAGGATTTAGAGTAACATATCTAAATGTTACAAAAGATGGAGTAATAGATTTAGAGCAACTAAAAAGAACAATTAGTATGGACACAATACTAATTACAATTATGACTGCAAATAATGAGATAGGCACAATTCAGCCAATTGAAGAAATAGCAAGAATAGCAAAAATGTATAATATAGTATTTCATACAGATGCTGTTCAAGCATGTGGAAATATGAATATAGATGTTAAAAAAATGGGGATAGATAGTCTTTCTTTATCAGGGCATAAAATAAATGCACCAAAAGGAATAGGAGCATTATATGTAAAAAAAGGAATAGAATTTGAAAGATTAATAGATGGAGGACATCAGGAAAATAATAAAAGAGCAGGAACAGAAAATGTTGCACAAATTGTAGGATTAGGAAAAGCATGTGAAATAGCAAAAAATAATTTAGAACAACATATAAACCATTTAACAGAATTAAGAGATTATTATATCTCACAAGTGACGGAAAAAATAGAAAATACCAAACTTAATGGAACAATAAAAAATAGATTACCAGGAAATGCTAATATCTGTTTTGATGGAGCAGTAGGAGAAACAATGCTTTTAAAATTAGATGAACAAGGAATATGCGTTTCAACAGGTTCAGCATGTAGTTCAGGGTCGACTGAACCTTCACATGTATTAACAGCAATTGGATTAAATGAAAAACAGGCAAACTCATCTATTAGAACAACCTTTGGAGAAGAAAACACTAAAGAAGATGTAGATTTTTTAATTAACAATTTAGAAAGAATAGTTTATGAAATACGTACAAATAAGGAAAAAACAACCTAAAGGTTAAATTTGACAAATTTTACAAAATGTAGTATAATCAAAAACAGCGATTAGCCTAGAGCTAGAAATGAGATTTTTAAAAAGAAACGAAATTTAATGTTTTAAATAATTAAGAGAGAAAATTAAATAATAGTAATCGGATTTTTGGTTTATACCATACTAATAAAAGAGAGAAACATATTAATATTAGTTTTTAAAAGTTCATGAAGTAAATAAATTCATGAGCAGTCTTATTGATGTTATATAATTTATAAAATGCAAAAGGTTAATAAACGCGGAAAATTTTAAAATATAATAAGAAGAAAGGAGAAAATATGACAGAAGAAAATTTAGAGAATAAGAAAGAAAGAAGGACAAGAAAAGTAGGGGAAGGAGGCAAAAGAGTAAGAAGAATAAATAATGAAGAAGGAAATGTAAAAGTAGAGAAAAAAACAACTAGAAGAAGAACAAAAAGAGAGTTTAACACAGAAAATAAAGAGAAGAAAGAAAAAAATGAAAAGAGAAATTCATCAAAAACAAGAAAAAACCATCAA
>CAWVDV010000099.1:0-5828 GCA_963928115.1 Bacillota bacterium
ATTCCAGAATATAGATTTAAAAAATTTTTTAAGGAGATAAATTTAGAATATACTAACTACAAAAAAGCAAATAAACTTTTTCAAAAAGGTCTTGCCAATGCAGTAGCATTAACAGAAAATGCTTGTGATATAATAAAATATTTATATGAAAAAAAATATATAATATGTGTAGTTACAAATGGACTAGTCAAATTACAAAGACCACGAATAAAAAATAGTCAAATATCAAAATTTATTTCTGAAATTATTGTTTCAGAAGAAGTGGGCGTAAATAAACCCAATCCACAAATATTTAATGTACTATTAAACAAGCTAAATTTACAGCCAAGTCAAGTAATTATGATTGGGGATAGCTTAGAAAAAGACATAAAAGGTGCAGAAAACGCTAATATAAAAACGATTTGGTATAACCCAAATAAAAAAGTTAATCACACTCAGATTATTCCAAATTATCAGATTACAAACTTATTAGAACTAAAAGAAATTTTATAATTATAGACTATTAAAAATATTTAAACGAAGTAACAACCTGCAATTAGTCTAAAAAAAATTTTTTCAGCATTTACCTAGATATTTAATGAAAATAATTTAAAATTCCTTTTATGTTCGCTTGTTTTTTACTGTAACTTATTGTAATATAATAGCAACCTTTCGCTTGAAAAGGCCAGTCTTTTTCTCAAAGGCGGAAAGGGGGCTATAATTTGAATACTAGCGATTTAGTTTTGCATTTTGTTAATAAGTACATAGAAGAAAAAGAAAAAAACTTTTTCTTGCAACAGCAGTTGGAACAACAAAAACAACAAATGCAAAATGACAACAAAGTTAAGACTAATTAGCTTGTATTTAGTCGTAGAGCGGATTCGTGGTCTGCTCTATTTTTTTAATAAAAAAGTATGTGCATTCGTGGTACACATACTGCTACTCTTTGAATACTAGCGACATTCAAAGTTCATTTATTTTGTAATTAAATAATAACATATTATCATTACTTTGTCAAATTCAATTTAAAGTTTCTTCGTAAGCAAAAGAAATCGAAATTAGAAAAGGTACAAAAACAAGACCTTAACACATATTTAGGTAAAGATAATAGCGAATTAGTACATCTTCAAAATAAGGTTTCAAATCTACAAGAATTACAACAAGATGATATTATAAATTACGTACAATTAGATAATAATACTCTATCAACTTTAACAACAATACTTACAAAAATTATTCAAAAACAACGAGTAGTTGCTTAAAAAATATTTTATTTGCTTTTTATTTAAAAGCATTCTTTTTTGGGGACTCTGTGGGGACTTTTTGGGGACCTGTGGGGACTTTTTGGGGACTACGTGGGGACCAACTAAAACAAGGAACAAAAATTAGTCTTAAAAAATGATTATTTTTTGATTTTGGACATAAAAAAAAGCCAATAATCAAGCCCATCTGCAAGACTAATGACCTTTTGGAGCCACTTCCCAGATTCGAACTGGGGACCCTCGCATTACAAGTGCGATGCTCTGGCCAGCTGAGCTAAAGTGGCATTTATTTAATTTTAGTTGGTGACCCGTACGGGAATCGAACCCATGTCTCCGCCGTGAAAGGGCGGTGTCTTAACCGCTTGACCAACGGGCCTTATATATAAAGAACTAAATATTTCTTTTACAAATTATTTAGTTTCTTTTGGTGAGCCATCCGCGACTCGAACGCGGGACAACTTGATTAAAAGTCAAGTGCTCTACCACCTGAGCTAATGGCCCATATACACTGTTCCAACCACAATGCTTATTTATATTACAATATTTTTTCACAAAAGTCAAGACATTTGTAAAATTTTTTTTGGTTTTTTGTGATTTTTTTATGTTTTTGTTATGTTATCTTAGAAATTTTATATATTTTTATATAAAATTTTTAGAGTTTTGTATAGAATTTTTAATTTTTTATACAAAACTCTATGATGATACTATGCATTTAATTTTGCAACAACATCTTCAACATCAATTCCATGTACTTCACATGCTTCTTCTAATGTTTCCATTTGAGATGCTGGGCAACCAATACAATGCATTCCAACTTGTAATAATATTTCTGCTTTTTCTGGAGCTTTTTCTAGAATTTCTCCAATTCTTGTATCTTTATTAAATTCCATTATAGTTCCTCCTTCTCTATTATATTCTATAAACAAATGATTATCTCCTGATATTTTCATTTATCTTTATTTTTTTAAGTTTTATAATTAAACTTTAAATATTTTATCACAAATTTTTAAAAAAGTATAGACAAATTAAAAATTTTATTGTAAAATGGTAAAAATTGTAAGGCGGTGATATTATATCAAATTTAATTAATTTATTTTTTATTACTTATATTATTTATCTTTTTATCACTTTATATTCAATTTATACATTTTTTGATATTATTTTTTTCCATAATCAGCAAGGAGCTAAATTGAAAATCAAAAAAAATTCACTTTAGAAAGCTAGGAAATTATCTTAATTTTAAATTAAAACATAAGTAAAATATTTCCTTATTATAATTTAATTGAAAGGAGGTCTTTTTCTGAAATATTTTAAGTTAATAATTTTTTCATTACTTTTTGTTAGTATTTGTACGTTTTTTGCTTATAAGCAACTCTATCCATTATATACGGCTCAAGAAGTAATTATAACTTATGGTATACATCCATTTGATATTTGTTCAAAAAATCCTGATTTGTGGCACTTTTTAAAAATATCTTATATATTTATCTTTATATTTTCTCAATTTATAATAAGTTATTTTATTTATTCTAGAATTCTCCTAATATTTCATTTTTTAAAAAATAAATTTAAAAAGAATTTGAAAGATAGCACAATATCAAAAAATGCTATAAATTCTAAAAATACTCACAATTCTAAAATTTCTTTTTTAACACAAAATTCTAGTTTAAACTTATTAATTGGTGAAAATATAGATATAAATAAAAAAATTTATCTTCCAGAAAGTGGATTATATCAGAATTTTTTAATAACTGGCACAATAGGTTCTGGCAAGACCTCAAGTTGTATGTATCCTTTTACAAAGCAATTGTTTGAATTTAATAGCAAAAATCCTTCTAATAAAATGGGAATGTTGATTCTAGATGTTAAAGGAAATTATTATAATCAAGTAAAAAAATATGCGAAACAGTTTGGTTTAGAAAAGGATTTAATTATAATTGAATTACTATCTTCTGTTTGCTATAATCCTTTGCATAAACCTAAATTGAAACCGCAAGTTTTGGCTAATAGATTAAAAACTATCCTTTTACTTTTTTCTGAAAACAATACTGAATCATATTGGTTGGATAAGGCAGAACAGGTTTTGACTGAAGCAATTAAACTTTGTAGATTATATAATAATGGATATGTCACTTTTGAAGAAATTCATAAATTAATTACCATACCTACATATTATCAAGAAAAGATTGCAATTTTAAAAGATTTGTTTATTCATTCAAAATTCTCTACCGCACAAATTTATGAATTAAATAACAGTCTTGATTTTTTCCAAAAAGAATTTTTTTCTTTAGATTTACGTACTAAAGGTATATTAGTTTCTGAAATCACTCGTATTACAAATACTTTTCTCTCTGATTATGATGTTATGAGTACATTTTCCCCTCCTAAAAATAAGTTATCTTTTTTAGGTTTTGAAGATGTTTTGAAAAATGGAAAAATTGTTGTTTTAAATATGAATATTTCAGAGTATTCTTTGCTTTCTAAAATGATTGCAACTTATTTAAAATTGGATTTTCAATCTGAAGTAATTTCAAACCTTTCTAATGGTATCATTAGACCTTGTGCTTTTATATGTGATGAATATGATAAATACGCAACAAAAACAGATGGTGAGTTTTTTTCTTTAAGTCGTGAGGCTAAATGTATTAATATTGTCAGTACACAAAGTTATTCGTCTTTGAAAAATACTTTAAAAGAAGATGCTCAGGTTCAAGTTATTTTGCAGAATTTGATAAATAAAATTTGGTTTCGTACAGATGATGCTTTTACAATTGAATATGCTCAAAAACAACTTGGTCAGGAAGATAAAGAGAAGATTTCTAAATCTATTTCTGAAAGTGCTCAAAAAACCCGTTTTAGTTATATTACTAATACTTTGAATTCGGAAAATTCTAATATTTCTGAAAGTTATAGCACTTATGTTCAAAAGGATTTTATTTATGAAACTCAATTTTTTACACAAGAATTAGAAACTTTCACCGCTCTTACATTTTTATCTGATGGAAATAAAATTTTTCCACCCAAAAAAATTAGAATGTTACCTTATTTTAAAGATTAAATTATTTTATATTTATTTGTTTTTTGATTTATATTTTTTATTTGAAAGGGGGTTATTAAATTTGAAATTATTTAAAAAACTTTGTTATATATGTTTTCTTTTTATTATTTTTACTTTATTTTCTCCTTTATTTTCTTTTGCTTGGGGGGACCCTGAAATTGTAACAAAAATTAATTCTGCATTTGAAAGTATAGAGGATTGGATTATAAAGATATCTACACCTGCTGCAGCCGTTGCCGTTGGTACTGGTGTTTTTATGAAGAAATTTAGTTTCGGTGATGAAGAAAAAATAAGAACAGGTAAAAAATTAATTAAAGGTTCTTTATTTTCCTATGGATTTATTCTAGCTATTGATTTAATTTTGTCAGCTATTAAATCATTAATTGCTTAAATTATTACTAAAGTATTTTACGAGAAAGGAGGTTACGGTGTAAAGGATAATGGAAAATGTACAAAATTCTAATGATATTACTCAAATAATTATAGATACAATTAATACTATATTTGAGAATCTTTTTAGTTCAATAGATAATAGTCTTTATGAAGTGTTAGATAAAGTAACTTTTATAAGTTCTGATATTTTACGAGATTCTAATTTTGAGACTATTTTTGGAACTTCTACTTCTAATGGTATTTTATTAATTGCAAATTCTCTTTTATTAGGTTTTCTACTTTATTATGCTATCAGATATTTGATGGCTCATCTTACATTTACACAATCTGAACTTCCTTTCCGCTTTCTAATTAAACTTGTTCTTTGTGGTATATTTATGAATTTTTCTTTTTCTTGTTTAGAATTGTTTTTAGATTTAAATAATAATATTTCTCTTGCAATTCGTTCTCTTGGTGAGCATTTATTTAATAAAAATATATGTTTTTCAGAATTGATTAATACAATTAATACACAAATGGCAATTGATACAAATTCTTTAAATTTATTTTCTTTAGATGGTTTGATAAAAAGTATTTTAAGTGTATCTTTGCTTAGTTTAGTATTTTCATATTCTTTGAGATATGTATTTATTAAAGTTTTTATTTTGCTTTCACCTTTTGCAATTCTATCATTGAGTTTGCAAAATACAAATTGGTTTTTTAGAGCATGGTTTCGTAACTTATTTTCTTTATTATTTTTACAAATTATAGTTTCTTTAGTTTTATTAATTCTATTTTCAATGGATTACTCTGCTTCTAATTTGTTTGTAAAATTTATATATGTTGGTGGAATTTATGCTTTGATTAGAGCTAATTCATTTATACGTGAATTTATTGGTGGAGTTTCCACACAAATTACACAAACTGTGAAAAAAATATAAAGGAGGTATGCTTTTGAAGTTTGTTTTTCCTCAGAATTATAACTTTAAAAATAAATTGTTTGGTGTTATTGATTATACTACTGTTCTTGTTAATGTTGTTTGGTCTGCTTTAGTTTTTTTAATTGTTTTTCTTCTGTTTCAAGATTGGTCTTTTAGAATATTTCTTGTTATTACTTTTTCTTTTCCTTTAGTTTTGCTTAGTATTGCAGGTTTTCA
>CAWVDV010000100.1:0-8846 GCA_963928115.1 Bacillota bacterium
TAATAATTATATCATGGAAAGATATAATTGACTATTAAGGTTTATGGGTAACCTTTTAAAAACCTAAATATATTATACAAGGAGATATTTAAAGTTGGAAAATCGAGAAAATATTTTAGACTTATACTTTAATAAAAATCTAAAACAAAAAGAAATTGCTACAATAGTTGGTGTTTCTAAACAATATGTTTCAAAAGTAATAAAAACTGATAGCAGATGTAAAAAAGAAAAACAAATCCGTAAAGATGAAAATGCTATTAAACGCAAAGATTATTTAAAAGAATATTATAAGAATTATGATAGACCAAAGAAAGAAGATAATTCTTACGAACAACTACAAGCATTATTATATCAAGATTCATTAGAATTATCTTACTCTAGTAGCAATATAAATGACTATGCTTTTGCTAAATATAATTTAAGTATTTATCACAGAGATAAAAACGGAAATTTAAAACTTAACAAAGGTATAAAAGTTGGTAATGATGTTCCAAAAACAATAAATATGAACATTCCTGTTCCAACTCAAAAATACAAATATAGATGTTATAGTATGTAAACAAAGGATTTACTTGAGTAGTAGGTCTTTTTTATTTTGCAAATTTTAAGAAAGGAGGACTATCAAAATGAGTACTATTAAAGAAAACTATTGAGCCTTCAACTTATAATTCTTATGAGCAAATAGTAAATGATAGAATAACAAAATATTTTACAAAAAATAAAATTAAATTAATCGATATTCAAGCAATAGATATTCAAGAATATTATAATACTTTGTTTAGTGATGGACTTTCTGCAAATACTGTTATTCATCATCACGCTATTATAAGAAAAGCTTTGGATTATGCTTATAAAATGGATATTATACAAAATAATCCTGCTGATAAAGTACAAAGACCTAAAAAAGAACAATATATTGGTAGTTTCTATAATGAAAGTGAATTGAATGAGTTGTTTGAAAAGTCCAAAGATGATCCATTAAATCTTATGATAAGAGTTGCTTCATATTATGGCTTAAGGAGAAGTGAAGTTTTAGGTTTAAAATGGGATGCTTTTGATTTTGATAATAAAACAATTACTATTAAGCACACCGTAACTATTGGAAAAATAGACGGAAAAAGACAAATTTACTCTAAAGATAGAACAAAGAATAAATCAAGTTATAGGACATTACCTTTAATTGATGATATTGCTGATAGATTATTGGAATTAAAAGAACAACAAGAATATTTTAAAAAGGCTTTTGGAAAATCTTATTACAAAAAAGATAAAGAATATGTATTTGTTAAACCTGATGGAAAATTAACACGACCTGACTATGTATCAGAACATTTTAAAAACTTATTAAAGAAATTAGGATTAAGACATATTCGTTTTCACGATTTAAGACATTCTTGTGCAAGTTTGCTACTAGCTAAAGGTATTCCTATGAAAGCAATACAAGAATGGTTAGGACATTCTAATTTTTCAACAACTGCAAATATATATGCCCATTTAGATAGTAATTCAAAACAGCTTTCAGCTCAAGCAATTACAAGTGCTTTTGAGACAAAAAAAGAAATTGAGGAATGCGACTCTTCAACTTCTTCTAATAAATTAGTGGCTTGTGCAAACTAATTTTGGTGCAGGTAGTGGGACTCGAACCCACACGCCATTTCTGACAATGGTTTTTGAGACCATCCTGTCTGCCAGTTCCAGCATACCTGCATATTTAATTAAAATTTATATAAAAATACATTTGGTTAGATTTTGGTTAGATATTTAATAAAAATTAAATTCTACCAAAACCTAAACCTGTATATTTATCAATACTTTTAAGAATTGCTATTAAAAAAATCCATTTAGATTTTGAGTCATGTGCATCTACCAATTCCGCCACATCGGCATATTAAATATTTCTGCACATTCAAAAGATATGTACTATAATATATTAGCACATATCTTTTAAATTGTCTAGACATTTTCAGTCTTTTTCTTTAAACTTTTTGTCCAATTTTATATTTTTATTTAATTCTTTCATAAGTAACATAGTCATAGTCAAAATCATTTTTATCGTCACTTGGACCTTTTTCTCTGCTAACTTCTTTCCATATTTCAGTGTTAATTTTAGGGAAGAATGTATCTCCATCAAAATCTTTATCAATTTCAGTTACATACATTTTTGTTACATATGGCATTAATAAATTATATATCATTGCTCCACCTATAACAAAGTTTTCTTCTTTATCTTCTATGTATTCTTGTATTTCAAACATTGAATGTACAACTTTCACATTTGGATTATCGATTTTAAAGTCTGGATTTTGTGTAAATACTATATGCTTTCTATTTGGTAATATTCCTCCTAGTGACTCAAATGTTTTTCTTCCCATTATTATATTATGGCCTGTTGTTAATTCTTTAAATCTTTTTAAATCATCTGGTATATGCCATATTAGTTTGTTTTCTTTTCCTATTATATTGTTTTTTGCTTTTGCTACTATTATGCTTAACATTTTTTATTTCTCTCCTTTGTTTTAACTGTTATATTTTATTTATCCAATTAGATATTATTTCGGTTTTTATATTTAGATTTCCCTTGCCTTCTCCAATTTTTATATCTGATTTACGTTCGCCATGAAAGTCTGAGCCACCAGATATGTATAAATTATATTTTTTTGCGCAATTAAGCATATTTTCGGTTTGCTTTTTATTAAATGTAGAATAATAACATTCAATCCCATCTATATCATATCTTTTAGCTATATTCCCTACCATTTCTTCTACACTATTAATATTATTATAAATATATGGATGTGCTAAAAACGCTACTCCACCAGCATTATGTATTATTTTGATCATTTTTCTTAAATCAATTATATCTTCTTTTTCATCTATATAAAATATACTATTTTTATTACATTGTTCTGCTCTATAAAAATTGGGTTCTAATGCTATATTATTATTTTTCATTATTTCTTGATTTTCATTATATCTTATTAACTCTTCTTGAAATACTGCAGAAGCATAACAATGCTTATCATTTAATTTTAAATCAGGATTAAAGATTAAACCTAATTTTTTTCCTTGCTTTTTTAAAAAGTTTAGATATTTTGATTGCGTTTTCATTATGTTATTATTTAAATAGTTTTTTATCTTATTTAAATTAAATCCATATCCTAAAACTTCAATAGGTATATTGTATTCGTCTAAAAAACATTTAAATTCACATCCTCTTATAATTTTTCCTTTATAATAATCAATGCTATTAATTTTTTTAAGTTCTTCATAGGCATCTATACAATCATGATCTGTAATAGAAATATATTCTAAATTTTTACTCTGTGCTTCCTTTAATATTTCAATCACAGAATAACTTCCATCAGAATAGCTACTATGAATATGTAAATCTATCAAATATAATTACACCTCTTCTTCTATTGACAATTTAGCATAATATTCAGGATTAAAATCTTCATCATATTCTACGTCTCCGAATATTTCTGGCATTTCTTCTTTAAAATATTTTAATAACGGAATCAAGACCTGTCTAATAGATGGATGAACATGTTTAGTTGTCCTTAAACTAAGAATATGTTTCCATTCTCTTATATTTGCTGTCATTGTATATTCTCCAGCTGTTGAATGTGGTAATAATTCTCTACACATATCAGTTGAAGCTCCAAGTTCTTTCATTTTTATGTATCCATCTTCTATTTCTTGCATTGTATTTTTCCATATTTCATACATTTCTTTATCTTCTATATATACAGGATTCATGAAAGCAATTTCATTTCCATATTTGTCCTTGTCATAACTGCAATATCTTGTTGATTCAACAGAAAAACTTGCCAATCTGTGTCTTGTTAGGTCTTTATAAGAGCCTACGTCACTATATATCCTTACAGTAACTTTTTCATGTTCTAGAACTGATTCATGCCCTCTTGTTATACAATTAGTAAGTAACTTTTTATAACTGTCATCAGTAATTTTTCCTTCTGAACGATAACAAGTCCTACATGCTCTTTCTATTCTTTTCATTATTTTTTTACCATCAATTTTTTCTACTTTTATCCATGGTTCTACAATTCTCATATTTTTTCGTCCTTTCTTTATTTATTTTCTTTAACAATATATAACACTTTTTGACAAAAAACAAGTGCAAAATTAATTTTATGACGTTTTTATTAATTAATTTTGCACTTATGGGCATTCAAATCTTTAATTTAGTTAATTTTGAATCTTCTTACTAATAGCAAGTCCATCTCCTACTTCTAAGATTTCAGTTTCCAATTCTGGATTTTCTTCTACTTCTTTTATATATTCTCTTAAATTTCTAACAGCTGTCCTTTGTTTATGTTTATTATAATCACTCATAACATATCCTTTATATAAAATATTATCTGCAAAAATAATTCCATTTGTATTTAACATACGTAATGCTTCTTTTAAGAAAAATGGATATTTTCCTTTGGCTGCATCTATAAATATTACATCATATTTATTTTTTAGTGTTGGCAATATTTCTACTGCATCACCTTCATAAATATTTATTTTGTTTTCTACTTCTGCTTTTTTGATGTTTTCTTTTGCTTCTTTTACTCTTTCAGTGTCTCTTTCTATTGTATCTATTTGTCCATCTTCAGCAAGTATTTCAGTAAAGCATATTGCAGAATATCCAACTGCTGTTCCTATTTCTAATATTTTATGTGGTTTGTTTTCTTTTAGATATTTTTCTATTACTTCTAATGTGTCATCCATTATTATTGGTATGTGTTCTTCTAATGCTTTTTGTTTTATTTTTTCTAATTCTTGTTTGTTCATTTCTCCCTCTTAATTCTTCATAACTATTTTTCTTGTTCTTTTTCTTGATATGCTAAATTTGTATGTCTTCCACTTGGTGATACATTTATATCAGCAGGCGCCAAAGGATTTATGTTACTTTTTTCTTTCCAAATTGTAAGATACTGTTGAATTTGCTCTTTATTGTATTCACCATAAATTAAATTATCAACAAATCCACATATTAAATCTACTGGTCTTATTAACTCTTTTGTTTTTTCGGCATTACCTTTTACAAGGACAATGTCCTTATCTTGTCTTTCTACTTTTTCTATTTTCTCTTTATAATTATCTACTATTTGTTGATATCTCTTTAGTATAGTTGACATTTTCTCAACATTTTCTGAATTCTCTAATTCTTCTATAAATTCTAAAATCATTTTTTTGTATTCATTATCTTCTTGATATTTTAGTTCTTCAAAATATTCTGCTATAGTTGGTGCTACTGTTTTTACTACATAATCCACTTGTTCTTTTCTCATTTTTCTAAAAAATTCTTGTGCTTTTACTGCTTCATTTACATCCATGACAATTCTCCCTTCTCTTCATTTTTTCTATTGTTTATTTCTATTCGCTCTTTCTCTTTCCTTAGTATCTAATATTTTCTTTCTTAATCTAATTGATTTAGGTGTAACCTCAACCAATTCATCATCTTGGATAAACTCAATAGCTTTTTCAAGTGACATTTGAATTAGTGGAACTAATCTTAATGCATCATCTGAACCAGAAGCTCTAGTATTTGTTAAATGTTTTTCTTTACATACATTTATAGCTAAATCTTCTCCTCTTGAATTTAATCCAACAATCATACCTTCATATACTTCTACACCAGGTCCGATAAATAGATCTCCTTTATCTTGTGCATTGTATAATCCATATGTTACTGATTTTCCGTTTTCAAATGCTACAATTGTTCCTCTAACACGTGCTTGGATGTCTCCTTTATATGGTTCGTATGAATCAAATATATGATTCATTGTTCCTTCACCTTTTGTGTCTGTTAAGAATTCTGTTCTATATCCAATTAATCCTCTTGCTGGGATTTTAAATTCAATTTTTGTATGTCCATCTTCAGCTGGCTCCATATTTACCATTTCTGCTTTTCTTCTACCTAATTTTTCTATAACGTTTCCTACGCAGTCATCTGGTACATTTACAACTAAATCTTCTATTGGTTCACATTTTACTCCATCAATTTCTTTGAATATAACTTTTGGACGAGATACTAATAATTCAAATCCTTCTCTTCTCATTGTTTCGATTAATACAGATAAATGTAGTTCTCCTCTTCCTGATACTTCAATAGAATCTGGTGAATCTGTTTCTTTTACTCTTAAAGATACATTTCTTTCTAGTTCTTTGAATAATCTATCTCTTATATGTCTTGATGTTATGAATTGTCCTTCTTTTCCTGCAAATGGTCCATTATTAACACTAAATGTCATAGATACTGTTGGTTCGTCAATATCTACAAATGGTATTTTTTCTGGATGATTGAAATCACAAATTGTATCACCAATATTTATATCTGGTAAACCTGCAAGCTCAATAATGTCTCCGGCTTTTCCTTCTTCTACTTCTACTTTATTTAATCCAACATGAGTATAAACTTTTGCAATTCTACCTTGCGAGATTTTATCTTCTTTTCCACAGATAGCTACTGGCATTCCAAGTTTTATAACTCCTCTTTCAACTCTTCCTACTGCAATTCTTCCAACATAATCATCATAATCAATATTTGATACTAACATTTGTGCTGGTCCTTCTTCATCACAGTTTGGAGCTTTAATTGTATTTACTATTGTTTCAAATAAACAATGTAAATCTGTTGTTTCTTCATTTAGGTCCATTTTTGCAATTCCATTTTTAGCAGATGCATATACAACTGGGAAATCTAATTGTTCATCTGTTGCATCTAATTCGATAAATAATTCTATTACTTGGTCTACTACTTTTTCTGGAGTTGCTCCTGGTCTATCTATTTTGTTTATTACTACTATTGGTTTTAATCCTAAGGCCAAAGATTTCTTTAAAACTTCTCTTGTTTGTGGCATTGCTCCTTCAAAAGCATCAACTAATAGAAGTACTCCATCAACAGTTTTTAGTACTCTTTCTACTTCTCCTCCAAAGTCAGCATGTCCTGGTGTGTCTACTATATTTATTTTTATGTCATTATACATAACTGATGTGTTTTTAGATAATATTGTGATTCCTCTTTCTCTTTCTAGTGCATTTGAGTCCATAATTCTTTCTGCTACTTGTTCGTTTTCTCTAAATACATGGCTTTGTTTAAGCATTGCATCTACTAATGTTGTTTTTCCATGGTCTACGTGTGCGATTATTGCTATGTTTCTAATGTTTTGGTTATTCATTTTATTTCTTCCTCCTCATGGTTAGTTTGGGGACAGGTTCGGACTGACCATTTTTGGTCACTTTAGGGACGCCACTTTTATATTGTGCCCAATTATTTAATAAATATCATTCTCTGTCCATAACTTAAGACGTTTTTAGAAAAGTATTCGGATTTTTCCCTACTCTTTTCAAAAACGTCTATTTTTCTCATAAAATCATATAAAATTATACACCTATTCGGTGATTTTGTCAAACTATTTTGCAAGTTCAATAATCTTATCCATTATTTCTTCAGTTACTTTATCAAAAACTTCTTTATCTTTATTATTTTTATATTTGCTGTAATCTAAAGGTTCTCCATATGTAATTGTTACTTTTCTATTTTCCTTTGTTCCACCTTTAATTCCACATGGTATTACTTTTGCTCCGCTTCTTACTGCAAAAAATGCAACACCATCTTTTGGTTTTTCTCCCTTTTCTAATCCATTTCTAGTTCCTTCTGGGAATAAAGCTATACAATCACCACTTTTCAATGCTTTTAGTGAAGTCTTTATTGCTGATACATCTTTTTCATCTCTTTTAACTGGGATTGCTTCAAATGCCCATCCTAGAAATGCCAAAAATTTATTTTTATATAACTCTTCTTTTGCTAAAAATTTCATATCTCTTTTAGCTGTTGCTACAATTAATGGTGGGTCTAAATAACTTCTATGATTCCCACAAAAGATTAAAGCTCCATCTTTTGGAATATTTTCTAATCCTTTTATATCTGCTCTATAATATATTTTTAACCATATATAGATTGCTCCTCTTACAATCCTTTTTACTACTTCTTTAAATCCTTTTTTTACACTTTTCATTAAATTTATACCTCACTTTTTATTTGTTTTTATATTAATTTATATATTTATTTATAAATTTTATTCTATTTCTTCTTATTTATTATATCAATTACTTTGTCTACAACTTCTTCAATTGTCATATCACTTGAATCTATATAAATTGCATCCTCTGCTTTTCTTAATGGTGCAATTTCTCTGTTTGAATCTCTGTAATCTCTATCTTTTATATTTTCTAAGACCTCTTCATATGAAGTTTCAACTCCTTTTTCTTTGTTCTGTAAAACTCTTCTTCTTGCTCTTTCTTCTGGTGTTGCATCTAGATATATTTTTACATCTGCATTTGGAAATACTGTTGTTCCTATATCTCTTCCTTCCATTATTACATTTTTTCCTTCTGCGATTTTTCTTTGAATTTCTAGTAATTTATCTCTTACAACTTTTATTGTAGAAACTGGAGATACAAAATTATTTACATCATTTTCTCTAATTCTTTTTGTAACATCCTCTCCATTTAAAAATATTTTTCCATCTGGATACATTTCAATATTAATTTTTTCTAATATAGCTTTAATTTTTTCTTCTTCATCAATTCCTACATTTTCTTTAAGCATATTTAAGGCTACACATCTAAATGTTGCTCCTGTGTCTACATTAACTAAGTTTAATTTTTCTCCAACTAATTTTGTTATTGTTCCTTTTCCAGCTCCTGCTGGCCCATCTATTGCTACTACAAATGACATATTAATTCTCCTCGTATAATATATTTACAATCAATTTTAAAAGTTAAAATTACATTAAATAAATGATTGTAAAGAAAATTTAATGTAAAGT
>CAWVDV010000101.1:0-7729 GCA_963928115.1 Bacillota bacterium
TAACTACTAGTTTGATTTAAAGAAAAGAGAAAAATCACAAATTATTGCAATTTTTCTCTTTTACTTTTTCTTAAGTTAATGACATTGGGGAACAGCCCTCCTTTTTATAACACCCCATCAGTCGGAATATAACTTTCATCAGGAGGATAAACATACTCTTCATTAGGAGAAGAAGTCTCTTTCATGTCAGTAACCTTTAATATAGGCATATCACCATGATAACTACCCTTAGTAATCTCACCAGTAACCTCAACCCAAGTATCATCTTTGAAATCTTTAGCATTTACATATTCAGATAAAAAACCAACCACCACATATTGGCGATTAGAAGAAATAATCATATCTCTTGCCAAAACAAATTGATTTTCATTCAAATCTGAAACCCTATAAACATATCCAATAAAATTAATTTTCAATCCAACATAACTATCAATATCATCATGTACAGCCTTTAGAACATTTGTATAATTAGATAGCGGAATTGTAGAAATATTGTTTTGAGGCAAACATGAGGATTTGTTTTTATGAGTGCTAGCACCGTAGAATATTTTAAAAATTACAATTCCAACAATAATGGTGATAATTATTAAAATTGTAACAAAAAAACATTTAAATAAATTTTTTCCATTAATTTTAAAATTATATACAAACATAAAGTAACCTCCAGTTATGCAATTAAATTTTCTAAGATTTATGAATTATAGTAAATAATATGTGGTAAATTAAAAAATAAGAACATTATCATAAAAGTTTTTGTTCAAACTACTTGCTAAAATAGTATTTTAGTGATATAGTAACAAAGTAAAAATATAAACTTAGGAGGAATCAATTCAAAATGAGCATAATAAGAAAAATTTTCAAAACTTACAGTCAAAAAGAAGTTAAAAGAGTAATGCCAATAGTACAAAAAATTAATGGCTTAGAAGACGAAATGTCAAAATTAAGTGATAAGGAATTAAGAGGAAAAACAGAATACTTCAAAGAACAAATAAAAAATGGAAAAACATTAGATGACATATTACCAGAAGCATTTGCAGTTGTAAGAGAAGCATCAAAAAGAGTTTTAGGAATGAGACATTTTGATGTACAATTAATAGGTGGTATCATTTTACACCAAGGAAGAATTGCAGAAATGAAAACTGGTGAAGGAAAAACTTTAGTTGCAACACTTCCAGTATATTTAAATGCATTAGAAGGAAAAGGAGTTCATGTAATTACAGTAAACGATTACTTAGCAAAAAGAGATAGTGAATGGATGGGAAAATTATATAAATTCTTAGGATTATCAGTTGGTTTAGTAATTGCAGGAATGGAACCTAAGGCAAAACAAGAAGCATATAATGCAGATGTAACATATGGTACAAATAATGAATTTGGATTCGATTATCTAAGAGATAATATGGTTATATATAAAAATCAATTAGTTCAAAGAGGATTACATTATGCAATCGTCGATGAGATTGATAGTATTTTAATTGATGAAGCTCGTACTCCGCTTATAATTTCAGGTAGAGCAAATGAGTCATCAGATTTATACAAAAAAGCAGATAACTTTGTACGTAGATTAACACCTAAAGTTATTGTTGAAGAAGATGTAAAAGATTTTGACCAAGCAGAAGATAATGAAAAATATGATTACATTGTAGACTTAAAAGCAAAATCTGCATCATTAACACAAAAAGGTATTAAAAAAGCAGAAGAAGCCTTTGGATTAGAAAACTTCAATGACCTAGAAAACTCTACATTAGTTCACCATGTAAACCAAGCATTACGTGCACATGGTGTTATGAAAAAAGATATAGATTATATCGTAAAAGATGGAGAAGTTTTAATTGTTGATGAATTTACAGGACGTATTATGTATGGAAGAAGATATAATAATGGATTACATCAAGCGATTGAAGCAAAAGAACATGTTAAGATAGCTGATGAATCAAAAACTTTAGCAACAATTACATTCCAAAACTTCTTTAGAATGTATGATAAATTATCAGGTATGACTGGTACTGCTATGACAGAAGCAGCAGAATTTGAAGAGATATATAATTTGGATGTTGTTGAAATACCAACAAATAAACCAATGATTCGTAAAGATGAAAATGATGTTATATACAAAAATGAAAATGCAAAATATAGAGCAATTGTAGAAAGCATAAAAGAAAGTCATAAAAAAGGACAACCAGTTTTGGTGGGTACAGTATCAATTGAAAAATCTGAAAAATTAAGCAAATTATTAAAACAAGAAGGAATTAAACACGAAGTATTAAATGCTAAATATCATGAAAAAGAAGCTGAAATAATTGCACAAGCAGGAAAATTCGGTGCAGTAACAATTGCAACAAACATGGCAGGACGTGGTACTGACATTATGCTTGGAGGAAATAGTGAATATTTAGCAAAAGAGGCTATGAGAAAAAATAAAGTTCCAGCTGAATTAATTGAAGCAGCAGACACATATTATGAAACAGACGACCAAGACATTTTAAAAGCAAGAGAGCAATTTAAAGATTTAGTAGATAAATTTGATGAACAAATAAAAGAAGAAAAAGAAAAAGTAATTGAAGCTGGTGGACTAAAAATCGTAGGAACAGAAAGACATGAATCAAGAAGAATTGATAACCAGTTACGTGGACGTTCTGGACGTCAAGGAGATATAGGAGAATCTAAATTCTATATTGGACTAGATGATGACTTAATGAAAATCTTTGGTGGAGATGCAATAACTAAAGTATATAATACTTTAGGTGCAGATGAAAATATGCCAATAGATTCAAGAATTATCTCAAATGCAGTAGAAAATGCACAGAAAAAAGTAGAAGGTAGAAACTTCAGTATTCGTAAAAATGTCTTAAAATATGACGATGTAATGAATGCTCAAAGAGAAATTATTTATAAACAAAGAAGAGTAGTTCTTGATGGAGAAAATATCCATGATAATATAATTGCAATGATTGATTTTGTTGCAGAAAATATATCAAATATGTTCATCGAAGGAGAAACACAAGAATTAAATATAGAGTCTTTAAATACAGAAATATTGAATGTATTTGGAATTGATATGTTAGACTTTATAAAAGATAATAAAAACAATGTTCAAGCTATTTCTGATGAATTAAAGAAAAGAGCAATGGAAATATATGAACAAAAAGAACAAGATATTGGTTCAGATGAGATGAGAGAACTTGAAAGAGTTGTTATGCTTAAAGTTGTTGATGAAAAATGGATGAATCATATTGATAGCATGGATGAACTAAAAAATGGTATTGGTTTACGTGCTTATGGTCAAAAGGATCCAGTTGTTCAATACAGACTTGAAGGTTTTGATATGTTTGATGAAATGGTTAATGACATCAAATATGATGTAACAAAAATATTAATGCATATTAGGCAACAAGGTGAGACAAAAAGACAAGAAACTGTTAAAATTACAGGTGCAGCATTAGAGGCTATCCATAGTGTTGATGGTGGGGCTAAAATTGGTACTGATGTTGATAGAACTATTCGTAATGAAGGTCCTAAGATTGGTAGAAATGACCCTTGCCCATGTGGAAGTGGGAAAAAGTATAAGAATTGTTGTGGAAGAAATCAATAATTTGGCAAAGATGGTGTTGAAATGCACCATCTTTTATGTTATATTGGAAAAGTAAAAAGTAAATGATGAGGCAAAATGTCCAGTGGCATATTAATTGCTACTGGACAAAATTATGACTAAAATAAAAAATCTGCTCTTTCTATTACAATAAGAAGAGCAGTTGTTCACGTTATAAGTTAAAGAGATCGGCTAATTCATACTTTAGTTCTTCAGGTAAAGAATCATACTTACCCTGAAGTCTACGAGTATAATCCTGATAGAAAAATGCAATATCTAAACTAGAAACATTATCAAGCTTTGAAAAATTTTCAACTGCATATCTATAAGCATAAAGAAAATCTAAAGCACGACTACGTTCTGCGTCTAAACTTTTAATGTTTGTTAAACTATTTAAATTATTACATGTATAGTTATAACCAACATAATCAATTGTTAAAACCTTATTAGAAGTAGCAATCAAAATTGGAATAAGTGCAACATCTTCATAACATTTTAAATCAATTGAAAATAGAACTGTAGAGAAAACACTTTTCTTAAATGCAAATAGCCAATAAACAGAGTATTTTTTTCCGGCAATGGACCATGTTTTTAAAATTTCAATCCCAGTCATAGGAACATTTAAAATTTCTACGAAATTGTATCTTTGATGGTCTTTGTATTCAGCATCATCAACAAGATTTACCTGATATCTAATGATATCTGGGAAATTATGAAAATGAATAGTTGAACTAAGTTCATATAATAAATCCTTATTAATTGTGTCATCAGAATCCACAAAAATAAAATAATTTCCATTAGCAAGGGTAATTCCTCTCCTGCGAGAATAAGAAACACCACTATTTGGGAAATGATACACATGAACATAATCATAAAGATTTGCGTACTCATCTAAAATTTCAGATGTGCCATCTGTAGAACCATCGTCAATAAGAACAATTTCAAAATCACGATAACTTTGTGCCAAAATACTACTTATACATTTCCGTATAAAATCTTTAGAATTATAACAAGGAACAATCACGGAAAACATCATAATAACACCTCCGAAAACGCCAATTACTCCAGTTGGAGTATATGCTATATTCACAAGTTACATAAGCAGTATTATACACTAATTAATTATTAAATTCAAGTAATTTATTGAAACTCATAAAATAATATGATATAAATTAGTAAAATAAAGATACAGGAAGGTATTAATGATGAAATATTCAGAAATTATAAATAAAATGTCATTAGAAGAAAAAGCTATGCTATGTGTGGGTGCTGACTATTGGAATAGTAAAGAATTTAAAAAATATGGAATACCTAAAATAACAATGTCAGATGGACCACATGGACTAAGAATACAAAAAGCAGCTACAGATAATTTAGGAATCAATGAAAGTGAAATATCCATTTGTTTTCCTACAGGTGCGGCTATAGCAAATAGTTGGAATAGAGAAATAGCATATTTACTTGGAGAAACATTAGGTAAAGAAGCAAGAGCAGAAAATGTAAATATTGTTTTAGGACCAGCAATAAATATAAAAAGAAGTCCTTTATGTGGAAGAAATTTCGAGTATTTTTCAGAAGATCCATATTTAATAGGAATATTAGGGAGTGAATATGTAAATGGAATGCAAAGTCAAAATGTAGGAGCTTGTGTAAAGCACTTTGCAGTTAATAATCAAGAAAATAGAAGAAGAACTATAAATGTAGTAATAGACGAAAGAAATTTAAGAGAAGTATATTTAAAAGCTTTTCAAATGATTATAGAAAACTCAAAGCCATGGTCTATCATGAGCGCATATAACAAAGTAAACGGAGAATATTGTAGTGAAAATAGTCATTTATTAGAAGAAATTTTAAGAGAAGAATGGAATTTTAAGGGAATAGTAATATCTGATTGGGGAGCAGAAAATGACAGAGTAAAAGGGATAGAGAATGACCATGAATTAGAAATGCCTGGTGGAAGAGGAGATGGTGTTAAACAAATTATAGAAGCAGTAAAAACAGGAAAGGTAGAAGAAGGAAAACTTGATGAGATAGTTGATAGAATTATTAATATAGCTAAAAAGTGTAATAAGAATAGCAAAGAAACATATGATAAGGAACAACATCACAATATAGCACAACAAATTGCAGAAGAAAGTATTGTCTTATTAAAAAATGAGAATAATATATTGCCAATAAAAAATAAAAAAATAGCATTAATAGGAGATATGGCAAAACATCCTAGATATCAAGGAGCAGGAAGTTCAACAATAAATCCATATAAAATAGAAAATGCTTATGATATTTTAAAAGAAAATAATATAATATTTGAATATGCAAAAGGATATGAAAAAATAAAATCTGCAAATGATGAATTTTTAAAAGAAGAGGCAATTGAAATAGCAAAAAGAAATGAAATTGTAGTTATATTTGCAGGTTTAACTGAAAACTTTGAATCAGAAGGAGTGGATAGAGATAATCTAAATATACCTGAAAATCAAAACAAATTAATTGAAGATATATGCGAAGTAAATGAAAATGTAATTATAGTTTTATCAAATGGTTCTCCTATACTAATGCCGTGGAAAGATAGAGTTAAAGCTATAATAACTGGATATCTTGGAGGAGAAGCGGGAGCAAAAGCAATGATAAATTGTATATTAGGTAAAACCAATCCTAGTGGAAAATTAGCAGAAACATATCCAAAAAAAATAGAAGATACACCATGTTATAAAAATTATCCAGGAACAGAATTAACAGTCGAATATAGAGAAAGTATATTTGTAGGGTACAGATTTTATGATACAACGAATACTGATGTACTATTTCCATTTGGTTATGGATTAAGTTATACAACTTTTGAATATTCTAATTTGCAAATTAACTTAAAAAAAGATGAAATAGATGTTAAATTTACAATAAAAAATACAGGAGATATTAAAGGTAAGGAAATTGCCCAATTATATATATCACAAAAAAATCCAAAAATTTTTAAAGCCAAAAAGGAATTAAAGGGTTTTGAAAAAATCGAATTAGAAGCTGGAGAAGAAAAGCAAGTAACAATAGTATTAAATAACAAGTCATTTGAATACTATAACCCAGAAACTAAAAAATGGGCAATAGAAGAAGGAATATATGAAATACTTATTGGAAAATCAAGTAGAGATATTGTATTAGAAGATAAAATTTTTATTAAATCAAATGATAAAAATGTAGAAAAAGAATATCCAATGAAATATTATAAAGGCAATATACATGAAATAAATGACATAGAATTTGAAAAATTATTAGGAAAGAAAATTCCAGAGAAACATTTAAATATAAAAGAAGTTAATGAAGAAAATACATTAGAACAAATAAGAGAAACGAAAATAGGTCAAGTAATTTACAACAATCAAATGAAAAAAATGAATAAACTTTTAAGTGAACAAAATGTAAATAAAGCAACAAAAGTATTAATGGATTTACAAAAACCATTAAAGAAGTTTTATGAGAAGAAAAGTAGTAAAATAACTAAAGAAATGGTAGATGAGTTAATAGAAATAGCAAAACAGGATAAAGATTTTATAGATATTGATTTTGTAAAAGAATATTTAAAATAGAAATAGAAAGATGTATACAAAAAGATATAAAAATCATATTAACTTCAGGAAGGTCAGAAAAAGAAACAATTGAACACCAACAAGAATTAAAAACAAGTCCATACATTATTTCATCAAATGGGGCATCTTGTTATGATATAAAGAAAGAGCAAGAATTTTATAGTGTACCATTAAAAAGAAAAATCATACAACAATTATTTGAATTTACAAATAAAAACGGATATAATATCAAGTTTAATTATAAAGATAAAATAGCTTTAAGCAGAGCTTTATATCAAGATGAAAAAGATAAAGAAAAATCAACTGAAGAATTAAAGAAAATAATACAAAATGAAAGAATTATTCAATGCGTAATATTAAATTCAAATATAGAAAAGATGAAAGAATTAAAAGAAGTTTTAAAAAGGAATTTCCCAGAAACAAAATTTGTGATATATTAAGAAAGTATTGATAGCAATTAAAAACATATGTAAAAAGACATCTGGTAAAATGTCAAGATAATTTTTGAAAAAATTTTAATTTTTTTGTACATTGATAATATAAAAAGGGCTCACTTAAT
>CAWVDV010000102.1:0-11135 GCA_963928115.1 Bacillota bacterium
GAAGAGGATAGATATCAGAAGAAGATTGAAAAAGATAAAATAAAAGCTGATAGTTGTAATGGATAATAAAGAAAGGTTAATTAAGTAAATGGAATATAATGAAGAAATTTTAGAAAAATGCCTTCCAAAATATTTAGAAGAAGATTTAAAACGATTAAAAAAAGGAATAAAAAACAAAGTAAGTTATTTAGACTGTTTAATAAATGAGTTACAAGGTTCAGTAAATAGTGCATTTGTAGATGGAGATATAACAGAAGAACAGTGTGATTATTTTTATAGAAAATATATTTATGGAGGTTTATTATGATAGATTTTACAAATTGTGAAATAAACAAATTTAAATATTATGGCGGAAAAAACGGTGGTAAAATTTGTATCAGATATAATGATGAAGATTATATGTTAAAATTTCCTGGAATAAACGAAGGAATTTCTGAACATGGATATTCAAATAATTGTATATCTGAATATTTAGCTTGCAATATAATAAAAACATTAGGACTTAAAGTACAAGATACTTTGTTGGGTACATACAATTCTAATGAAACAGAAAAAGTAGTAGTAGCGTGCAAGGATTTTACATCTGAAGGAACAGTATTAAAACAATTTGCTGAACTTAAAAATAGTCAAATAGAAACTTCGAAAAATGGTTATGGAACAGAACTTAGTGAAGTATTAGAAACGATAGAAGAACAGCAAATATATGATGTAAAAGAATTAAAAGAATTTTTTTGGGAAATGTTTATAGCTGATTGCTTAGTAGGTAATTTCGATAGGCATAATGGAAATTGGGGATTTCTAATAAATGAAACCAAGAGAAAAATTGAAATTGCTCCGATTTATGATTGTGCATCATGTTTATATCCACAACTAACAGATGAAAGAATAGCCGAAATTATAAATGACAAAGAAGAGATGGAAGCTAGAGTTTTTGTTTTTCCAACATCAGCACTAAAAATAGATGATAAAAAGATAAATTATTTTGAATATATAAGTAGTTTAGAAAATGAAGAGTGTAATGATGCTTTATTTAGAATATTCCCAAAAATAGAATTAGAAAAAATAAATAAGATTATTGATGAAACACCTTTCATTTCAAATGTTAGAAAAGAATTTTATAAGAAAATTATACAAATGAGATATGAAAAGATATTGAAATACAGCTATGAAAAGTTAAGAAATATGAAAAGTGAAGGAGAACAAATATGTTAAAAAACAAATTAGGAATTAATAATCCAATAGAACTTGCAAAAGAAGAAGAAAGAATAACAAAAACAAAAGCAATAGAATTATTTAAAACAAAAAAATTAGAGACATTTGAAGTAGGAACATTCAAAGGACTATCACAAATACATAAATATCTATTTGAAGACGTATACGAATTTGCGGGAAAAATAAGAGAAGAAAACATTTCAAAAAACAACTTTAGATTTGCATCAGCTATGTATTTAAAAGAAGCATTAAATAAAATAGATAAAATGCCACAATCAAATTTTGATGAAATTATAGAAAAATATATAGAAATGAATATAGCGCATTCATTTAGAGAAGGAAACGGAAGAAGTACAAGAATATGGTTAGATATGATTTTAAAGAATGAAATCAATAAAGTAGTAGACTGGAGCAAAATTAGTAAAGAAGATTATTTACTTGCAATGGAGAGAAGCCCAGTAAAAAATATAGAGATTAAATTTCTAATAAAAAATGCATTGACTGATAAAATAGATGACAGACAAGTTTACATGAAAGGTATTGATGCAAGTTATAATTATGAAGGATACAATTTATACAATGCAGAAGATTTAGAAAATAAAAACTAACTCTTATTCGAAAAATTTACTAGAATCAACTTTTTGAATTATAGAAAAGTTGGTTTTATCTTTTCATTATATAATATAATAATATTATTATATATTTAAATATAAAAATTTTACAGGAGATTGAATAATGGAATTAGATAAAGCTATTTCTAGTAGAAAAACAATAAGAAAATTTCAAAACAAAAATGTACCTGACAATTATTTATATGAAATTATACAAAGTGCCATGTTAGCACCATCTGCAAAAAACAGACAGCCCTGGAGATTCTATATTTTAGACGATAATCAAAAAAATGATATTACTAATATGATGTATGATTGGGCAAGTGAAAATAAAGATATACATACAAGTATTAAAGGTTCTGCAAACCAAATGAAAACAGCTAACAAAGCTATTATTATATATACTCCTAATTATCATAGCAAAAATAAAAAAACATATTATAAAAAACCAGATTATTTATCTTTAGGAGCAGCTATTGAAAATATGAATTTGAAATGCTTCGATTTAGGATTAGGCTGTACGTGGCTTTGTGATACGTTATATATTGAAAATGAAATTAATAATTATTTAAAAATAGATGATTTAGAACAAGTATCTACTCTAATAATTGGATACCCTGAAGAAGTGCCTGAAAGAAGTGAACGTTTTCCAATAGATAAACTTTTGCTAAATGATATTTATAAAGATGCTAATAAAACCAAAAACACCTAAAGCAACTCAGCTAGGTGTTTTTTGGTTAATTAGGGATTAGGTTCTAAAAAAATTCGTTTTCAAGTTTCATTATTTCATCAGACAATCTCTGAGAAATAGTTTTATTGCACTTTTGTGTGGATTTTTCTTTTTCATAAGCCATCCTACAAGAACAGTTTACTTTCGAAATTTCTTTAACAGCTTTTTGTTTATCTTCTAAGCTAGAAGCATTTACAAAGCTGTTGTAAAAATTCATCAGAACATGGTGACAATTTTCACAAGCCTGAGGATGAATAATGGCATCTTTGCCATGAAACTCATTTACTCTGTTTCCCCACCAAGATATATATACCCTATCAAGAGCATTTCTTGGTATTTGAGTTAATACATCTACAAATTCCCAGTGGGAAATTATAGAGTATCTTCCCTGATTATACATATGCTTTAAAAGCGTATAATCTTTAATGTTTATTGGAAACAGTACGATGTCAGTGCTTTTTGGACAATTTTGAAGAATATCTTCAACAGTGTCTAAAGCATCCTGAACCTGTTCTTTGATTGTCAGCAATGGTGCGCCAACCAAAACATTTAGGCTAGCTTCTATGCCGAGGTTTTGGCAGTGTTGTACTAATTTGAAAAACTCTTTAATATTTATGTCTTTGTTATAAATTGCTAAAGTTTTTTCATTAGTACTTTCCAAACCAAACTCGAAAGCGAGCTCATGTCCTTTCAATATTTGAAGGATTTTATTGAGCTTTTTTTCAGTGACAGTTTTGTAATGAGTTTCAAACTGGACTCGATACACCTTTGTTTTGGCTACGATTTCCATTATTTGATATTGTAGCTCTTCGGGTAATTCTCTGTCATCTAGAAAACTTCCAGAAGACTCTAAAATCAGTGTTTCTATATTTGAAGGCAGATACCTACAAATATGTTCCACTTTTTTTAAAATCTCTTCTTGACGTACTGGGTGTTTAAAACCGTAGTTACAAAAAACACAAGCGTTGTGACATCCTTTACTTGGAATGTACAACTGATAAGATGTGCCTCCAGAGGCGATTAGTGAAGCATTCACTTCAACCCCTGCAAGACAGTCATCTTGCATCCGCATTTTCCAAACTGCATTTGTTAATGTTTTATTCATAAAAATCTCTCCTTTTGTTGTCGAACCTATCCCTACAAAGTGACACATTGGTCTTATTCACATAATATCATATTTTAAAAAATAAAAACCAACTATTTTGATATACAAATAGTTGATTTTATACAACTGCTATATATATTCTTGTTTTTTTATCATCTATATATTCTTCTATATCAGGTACGTTATCTAAATTATATCCTGAATAAGGGATAAAGTTTACGTATAAATTATGTGTGAATTTTCCGATTTGTTTTCCATCAATTGTATCTATTTCAAATACCAAAAACTTTTTGTTGTTTATAAAGTATTTTTTACTTCCTTTAAATTTTTTGGTACTTGCTATGTAATATGTAACATCACTGTTTTCGTTATAATCATATACATTATATTCGACAAGACCATAAGCATTGCCTTCAAAAATATTTCCTTTTTCTTTATATACATCTTTCCAAAATTTTGATGCCATTTCAGAGATATAATTCATCTTTACATGTTTATGAATAGTATAAAACTCAAAACTAATATTTTCTATTTTCTCAAATGTTAGTTCTTTTTGTTCTTCACAGGTATCTTCAAATGTTAATATCGGGAAATATTTTATCTTATCCATGTTTTTATGAATGTCTTTTGGTAAAAATCCCATCATTTTTTTAAAAGCTCTAGAAAAAGAAGTTCCTGAATCATATTGATATTTTATAGCTACATCTAATACTCTACTATTTTTTTCTAATAAATCAATTGCAGCCATACTTAATCTTCTTTTTCTTATATAGTCTGCAAGGGTTATATTGGTAACAAAATAAAAGATTCTATGAAGAGTATACTCATTAACTAATAGAATTTTTGCTAAATCTTTATATTCTATTTTTTCTGTTAAATTTTCTTCTATATATTTAATTAGTTCATTTAATCTATTTTGATTTTGTATATACATATTATCTCCATATTATTTTTGGTATTTTTAATTTTTTTTATTATATCATTATTTTTAATAATCTTCAATTGTAAATTTTTCTTAATTTTTGTGGAAAAGAAATTTACTTTATGATAAGATATACAAAAAGAAGGGATATATCTATATGGAAACTGAAATAACAAGAATAGTCAAATTTATTAGAGAATATATGCAAGAAGATGAAAAAGTAGTAATACCAGTATCTGGTGGAATTGATTCTGATGTAGTTGCTAGGTTATGTTGCAGAGCCTTAGGAAAAGATAAAATAAAATTATTTATAGTTACTGATAATAATATGGAAAGAAAATTTTTAAAAAATGCAAGAAATCTAGCAAAGGATTTAGAAGTATCATTAACAGAGATACCACTTGAAGAAAGAAATATAGAATTAATACAGATACTTGAAAAAGCGGAAAAAGACAAAATTTTTAATTCAAAATCACTGTTAGATTCAAATAAAATAAAATGTTCAATGCGTTCAACAATCATTTCTTGTTATCAAGATAAGGGATATATTATTGCAGGTTGTACAAATAGAACAGAATATGAATTAGGATTTTTTGTTACATTTCGGAGACAATTTAGCTAATTTTAAACCAATAGAACATCTATATAAAACAGATGTAATAAAGATAGCTAGATTACTAAACTCAAGAGATGAAGTTATTAATCAATCTCCATCAGCAGGATTTTGGGAAAATCAAGAAGATTTAGAAGATATTGCTTATTGGATAATAAATGAAGGACCAATACTTATACCGAAACAGTTTAATGATAGGGAGATAGCTCAAGCCGAAAAAATAGCAAAAAAATTATCATGGGAAAAATTAGATATGTGTTTAAAAATGATAAGTAAAAAGGAAGATATAGAAAATATTGTTAGAATTGTTGAATTGCCAATAGAGATAATAAATGGAATTATAGAAATTACAAAAAAGGCTAAAAAATATAAAAGTAGGAAAATATTAGTATCTTTAAGGGAAGAAGAGATTGATTGATGAATAGGAGCATTAACACAAGAAGATTTTTCAGCACCAAAAGTAGACTTAGATAAATGCATAAGATGTGGAAAGTGTTCCAATTTCTGCCTCAAAAAGGCTTTAGTTTTAGAATAAAAGGAAAAGATAAAAATGAAAGAATTTATAAAAAAGAACAAAATAAATTTAGTAGTAATGTTATGTTATAGTATAATAACATTCATAATATTACTATTCCATGAATCATGGAGAGACGAAGCACAAGCATGGTTAATAGTAAGAGACTTAAACATAATAGAAATATTCGAACAAATGAAATATGAAGGACATCCAATAATATGGTATTTAATATTAATGCCATTTGCAAAAATAGGACTACCATATATTTTTGTGAAAATTGCAAGTTGGATAATATGTAATATAGCAGTATGGTTAATACTAAAAAAAGCACCATTTAATATATTCATAAAAATTCTATTCATATTTAGCATGCCAATGATATATTTGTATCCATCCATTGCAAGAAGTTATTGTCTAATACCACTTGCAATCGTTTTAATTGCAATATATTATAAGCAAAGACATGAAAAACCAATACAATACATTTTAAGTATATTGTTCTTAGCAAATACACATGTAATAATGTATGGAATGGTTGGGATTTTACTTCTATTATTCTATATTGAAGAACTAATACAAAATAGAAAAACAAATTCAAAAGAGCAAAAGAAGAAGGTATACATTAGTTTAATAGTTATAATAGCAGGATTGAATTTAACTTTGATACCAATTTTAATAAGTATGACAACAAACACAGATGTTAGTTTAATATCTAATACAAGTATTTTTGAAAATACTTTAGAAAAAATGGAAAATGCATATAATGAAATATTTGGTGGTTGTTTTGGAAGAGAAGAACTAGTTACAAACATTACTGCAATAGCATTATTGATACTATTATTATATGAAACAAGATACCACTTTAAAAATTCACTAATCATAATAGCTACAGTAGGATTTCAATTTTTAATATATACATATGTATATAAAGGTTCAGAGCAAAGAGTATCAACATTAATTTTATTAATGATGTTTATATTCTGGATACAAAAACATAAAAAATCAGTCAAAGATAATAAAAAAGATGCGGACAAAGAATTAATAAATAATCAAAAATATATAAAAAGACAAAGAAGAAAAGAAAAGTTAACTGATATTGCTGAATATATACTTGTATTTGTGCTAATTATAAATATAGCAAATGGAATATATGGAGTAAATCAAGAAATAAAAACAAATTATTCTTCAGCATATGAAACATCAGAATGGATAACAAATAACTTAGAAGATGACAGTATATTCATATGTACAAGTATGCCACTATCATCAGCAATAATACCATATATAAATAGAGATGCATTTTGGAGTCCACAAACATTAGACTATTTTTCATTTACAACATGGGATGAGAACTATAGAACAGGATATAGCTTAAGAGACTTACAAAAAAGAGTAAAAGAAAATTTTCAAGAGAATCAAAATCTATATTTAATATATACATATGATTTTAATGAAGAAACAATGAAATTTTTAGAAGAACAAGGATATATAACTAATATATTTGAAAGTAATGTAGCCGTACAAGAAGAATATGCAATTTACAAAATAGAGCAGAAATTTATGTTAGCGGAATCTATTTAAAATAAAAATAGGAGGTAAAAAATTGGACAAGTTAGTATTAGTAGATGGAAACAGTATAATGAATAGAGCTTTTTATGGAATAATGGGGAGTAGAATGCTTACAACCAAAGATGGAACATATACAAATGCAGTATATGGATTTCTAGCAATTTTATTCAAATTGCTAGAAGATGTGAAACCTGAGTATCTAGTCGTAGCATTTGACTTAAAAGCACCTACTGCAAGACATAAATTATATGAGGGGTATAAAGCAAATAGAAAAGGAATGCCAGACGAACTTGCAGAGCAAATGCCTATAATAAAAGAAGTATTAAGAGCAATGAATATAGACATAGTAGAAATGGAAGGCTATGAAGCAGATGATGTTTTAGGAACATTATCAAGATATGGAGAAAAGCAAGGATTAGAAGTTACTATACTTTCAGGAGATAGAGATACCTTCCAACTTGCAACAGATAATATAACAATTAGAATTCCACATACTAAAGGTGGAAAAACTGAAACAGATGAATATAACCGTGAAAAAATTATAGAAAAATATGGTTTAGAACCAAAACAATTAATTGATGTAAAAGGATTGCAAGGAGATTCATCAGATAATATTCCTGGTGTTCCAGGTGTTGGAGAAAAAACAGCTTTATCATTAATTCAAAAATATGGTTCAATTGAAAATTTATATAATAAGCTAGAAAAAGGTGAAGATGATTTAAAAGGAAAGCAAAAAGAAAAAATTGAGCAAAATAAGGATTTAGCGTTTTTATCAAAAACACTAGGAACAATCAATTTAGAAGTACCAATTACAGATACTTTAGAAGATTTTAAAGTAGAAGAATGGAATAAAGAAAAAGTATATGATTTATTTAAAAAGCTAAATTTTAAAAGATATATTGAAAGATTTTCTTTACAACCAGGAGAAAGTAATAATTCAGAACAAGGAAAAGACGAAATAGAAAATTTGAAAATTATAGATAAAAGTCTAGATGAAATCATAGAATTAGTAAAGAACCAAAAACAGATGATATTCTATTTAGATACTAAAACAGATGAAAATCCTGAAAAAATAATAAAAGAAAAAATATCTAGTATTGCAATATATGATAATAAAAATAAAGAAGCAATATTCTATAATTTCTCAGAAGAAAACGAAATACAGGCACTTAAAGAAATTTTGAAAGATAAAGAAATTAAAAAGGTAAGTATTAATTTAACAAAAACATATATACTATTAAAACAAGTAGGTATTACATTAGATGGAATATATTATGATATATCAATAGCATCATATATATTAAATCCAAGTAATAACAAATTAGAAATAGAAAATTTGATAGATAGATTTTTAGAAATAGATGCTAGCAAATTAGCGTCAAAAGAAGAAACAACTCAAATAAATCTATTTGATGAAATTCCATCAGTAGAACAAGATAAAGAAAAGTGCAGTAAATATAGTTATGCTATTTCAAAAATAAAAGATATAACTGAAAAGAAATTAGAAGAAATAGATGCTTTAAAATTATTTAATGAAATAGATATGCCAACAGTTGAAGTATTATCAGATATGCAATGGAATGGTATGTATGTTGACGAAAAAGAACTAGAAGAATTTGGTCAAGAGTTAAAAGATAAATTAGAGATATTGACAAAAGAAATATATGAAATGGCAGGAGAAGAATTTAATATCAATTCTACAAAACAATTAGGAGAAATCCTTTTTGAAAAAATGAAATTACCTGTTATAAAAAAGACAAAGAGTGGTTATTCAACAGATGTTGATGTTTTAGAAAAATTGAAAAAACAAGACCCTATAATTGAAAAAATATTAGATTATAGGCAACTAATGAAACTAAATTCAACATATATAGAAGGATTAAAACCATATATAAATCCAAAAACAAAAAGGATACATTCATTTTTCCATCAAACAATAACAGCTACTGGAAGAATAAGCTCAACAGAGCCAAATTTGCAAAACATTCCAACAAGATTTGAATTAGGAAAAAGAGTAAGAAAAGTATTTAAACCTGAAAGCGGAAAAGTATATTTAGATGCAGACTATTCACAAATTGAACTTAGAGTTTTAGCACATATTTCTGGTGATGAGCATATGATACAAGCATTTAAAGAGGGGCAAGATATTCATAAACAGGCAGCATCAAAGGTATTTAAAACACCAATTGATGAGGTTACAAAAGAGCAAAGAAGTAATGCAAAAGCTGTTAATTTTGGTATAGTTTATGGTATTAGTGATTTTGGATTAGGTGAACAGCTCGGAATTTCTAGAAAGTTAGCTAAACAGTATATAACAGAATACTTGGAACAATATGCAGGAATAAAGGCTTTTATGGAGAATATAACAGAAGAGGCAAAAGAAAAGGGATATGTTGAAACTTTATTTCATAGAAGAAGATATATTCCGGAACTAAAGTCTAATAATTATATGGTTAGACAGTTTGGCTCAAGAGCAGCTATGAACACTCCTATTCAGGGTACTGCTGCAGATATTATGAAGATTGCAATGATTAAGGTTTATAGAGAACTTAAAAAGAGAAATCTTAAGTCAAAAATTGTTTTACAAGTTCATGATGAGATGATGCTAGAGGTTTTACCAGAGGAGAAGGAAGAGATTAAGGTTATGATGAAAGAGGCTATGGAGTCTGCAGCTAAACTTGATGTTCCTTTGATTGCTGAGATTTCAGAGGCTAGTAATTGGTACGATTGCAAATAGGGATGTTGAAAAATAATTATAATTTATAATTATTACATGTACTATTAGCTAGAATATTATATTAAATATTTTTTTGTACCTTGTTGTCGCAACCACATATTTTCAAAAGAAAAATTAAATTTTTCTTTTGAAAGAAAGAAGGTTGCTTCAATCGCACTCGCTTACGCTCGTTTGGTCGCTACGCGGTACTGCAAAATTATTTAATATAATATTCTAGCTAAACAGATATTTAAAATGTTAATAATAAAATAAATTTAATTTTTTTCAACCCCCAATATTGTGCTCTAAATAAAGGGGAGAGAAAAAAAGGAGGAGGAAATTTGAAGAACAAAAAGTTAATTATTTTTGCAGCAATAGTTGTAGTTATAGTTGTTTTTCTAATTTTTGCAAGAAATCCTATTCTAAAGATAATATATCCACGTACATATGAAGAAGCGGTTTTGATATATAGTGAAGAATATGGAGTAGATGATAATTTGATTTTAGCCCTTATTAAGGCTGAAAGTAATTTTGATGCAAATGCAATTTCTAATAGAAATGCAATTGGTCTAATGCAGTTAATGGAAGAAACAGCAAAAGATGTTGCTAATCAAAATGGTATTGAATTAGATGATGAAAATATTGAGAAAGAACTTTGTGATGTATATAAAAATGTGCAAATTGGAACTTGTTATTTAGCTGCTCTTTTAAAAAGATATGAAAATAAAGAAATCGCTTTAGCTGCATATAATGCTGGTATTGGTACTGTTGATAACTGGATAGACAAGGGTATCATAAAGACTGATGGTTCAGATATTGAGAATATCCCTTATAAAGAAACAAATTATTATGTTAGAAAAATTTTAAGAGATTATGAATTTTATAATAATTTATATTAGATATCTATAAAAAATGCAAAAAATCTTCGAAAGTTATCTATGAAAAATGCAAAAATTTTTCAAAAGTTATCTGTGAAAAATGCAAAAACACTAAAAAATGTTGAAAAATTCTATTAAGCATAGTAAAATATAAATGCAATAAATTAGCTAAAATAAAAGACATCTGGTAAAATGTCAAGATAATTTTTGAAAAAATTTTAATTTTTTTGTACATTGATAATATAAAAAGGGCTCACTTAAT
>CAWVDV010000103.1:0-7537 GCA_963928115.1 Bacillota bacterium
AAGAGTAATAGGGCAAGATGAAGCAGTAGAAGCAGTTGCAAAAGCAATAAAAAGAGGAAGAATGGGATTAAAAGACCCTAATAAACCAATAGGTTCATTCCTATTCTTAGGACCAACAGGTGTAGGTAAAACAGAATTATCAAAAGCATTAGCAGAAACACTATTTGGTGATGAAAATGCATTAATAAGAATTGACATGTCTGAGTACATGGAGTCACATTCAGTATCAAAATTAATAGGTTCACCTCCAGGATATGTAGGATTTGATGAAGGTGGGCAATTAACAGAAAAAATAAGAAGAAAACCATATTCAGTAATATTATTTGACGAAATTGAAAAAGCACATCCAGATGTTATGAATATGTTATTACAAATACTAGAAGATGGACGTCTAACAGATAGCCAAGGAAGAACAGTCAACTTTAAAAACACAGTAATAATCATGACATCAAATATAGGAGCAAGATTAATAACAGATAAAAAATCATTAGGATTTAGTCAGGATGCTGTTATAAAAAATTTAGATGGAAAAGAATCAAGTAAAAACACTGAAGAAAAAGCAAAACTAGAAAAACAAAACAAAGAATATGAAGAAACTAAAAAAGCAGTAATGGAAGAATTAAAAAGAGAATTAAGACCAGAATTTATAAACCGTATTGATGAAATAATAGTATTCCATAAACTAACAGACGAAGAAATCAGTCAAATAATAGATTTAATGTTAAAAGAAGTACAAAACAGATTACAGGCACAAAAAATCAAAATAGAAATCGAGCCAGAAGTAAAAGAATTAATTGCAAGCAAAGGGATAGACAAAGCCTTTGGAGCAAGACCACTAAGAAGAACAATACAAAACATGTTAGAAGACAAACTTGCAGAAGAAATCTTAGATGGAAACTTGAAGAAAAACAAAACAACAAAAATAGGAGTAAAAGACGGCGAGATAGTTGCAGGAAAATTGACATAAAAGCATAAAAGTGATAAAATACTCACATAAAACGAAACTAATAACTTGTTTTGATAAATATCAAGGAGGAGAAAAAATGAATAGAAAAACAGGTTTAGAAGTAGTAACACGGCAGGATTTACAAAATTTGACTACATCTGTTATTCTAAGAAAACAGGAATTTACAGAAAAAGAAATTTTGGAAGAAATGCTAAAAGAACTTGAAGTAAAAGACAACTATGTCTGGATTCTTTCAGAAGAAAGAGTTAAAGAGTGTGTAAAAAATACAATTGAAACTCTTTACTTAAATGGGACTTTTAGAATTGAAGGAGAAAAATATGTTATGAAACGAAATGTGTTTTTAGATTAGGGCATCAATGATGTCCTTTTTCTATTATTTTTTACTATTATAGACTTTAAATTGAACAAAAATTATGATAAAATATAACCACTATAAAAGGATTAAGGAATGTCCCCCAATCCCATTCGAAGGGATTAAAAGAACGTCCCTTAATCCCACTTAAGAAATTGGATTAGAGGTCCGTCCCCAAATCCCTAAAAGCAGGGATTTAAAGGACCGTCCCCTAATCCCGGCAAAGGTGATAAAATGTTAGAAAAAGTAAATTCATCTGAAGATGTAAAAAATTTAACAACAGAAGAGAAGAAAGAATTAGCAGATGATTTAAGAAAATATATATTAGAAATAGTATCAGAAAATGGAGGGCACTTAGCTTCTAATTTAGGTGTAGTTGAATTAACAATTGCACTACATAGTGTGTTTAACTTGCCAGAAGACAAAATAGTATGGGATGTTGGACATCAAACCTATGTGCATAAAATTTTAACTGGAAGAAAAGAGCAAATGAAAACATTAAGAAAATTAGATGGTTTAGCAGGCTTTCCAAAGACTAAAGAATCTGAAACAGATTGCTTTAATACTGGACATAGCAGTACATCTATTTCTGCAGCATTGGGTATGGCAAGAGCAAGAGATATAGAAGGCAAGAAAAATCATGTTATTGCAGTTATTGGTGATGGTGCATTAACAGGAGGGATGGCACTTGAAGCATTAAATGATGCTGGATATAGTCAAACAAGCCTAACAGTTATATTAAATGACAATGAAATGAGCATTTCCAAAAACATAGGTGGCTTAAGTATGATGCTAAGTAAACTAAGAACTAAAAAAAGCTATACAAAACCAAGTATCTCTGCTAAAAAAGCAATCTTAAAAATACCTGTTATAGGTAAACCTTTTGTTAAAATAGTTCAAAGGCTTAAGAGAAGTATAAAACAATTGGTTATTCCAAAAATGTTCTTTGAAGATATAGGATTTAGATATTTAGGACCAGTAGACGGACATAATGAGGAAGAGATAGAAAGAATGCTAAAAATTACAAAAGAGTTAGAAGGTCCAGTTTTATTACATATTTTAACTAAAAAAGGAAAGGGATATAAAATAGCAGAAGAAAATCCTGATAAATTTCATGCAACAGGTCCTTTTGATATAGAAACAGGTAAAAGCAAAAAAGAAAAAAGTAAAGATTACTCAAAAGTATTTGGAGATAAATTAGTAACATTAGCAGAAGAAAATGACAAAATTGTTGCAATTACTGCATCTATGAAAGATGGTACTGGACTTGCAAGATTTGCAAAAGAATTTCCAGATAGATTTTTTGATATTGGAATTGCAGAGCAACACGCCTTAGGTTTAGCTGCTGGAATGGCAAAAGCAGGAGTTATACCAGTAGTTCCAATCTATTCATCATTTTATCAAAGAGCATATGACCAAGTAATACACGATATAGCAATTCAAAATTTACCAGTTATAATGTGTGTAGATAGAGCAGGTTGTGTAGGTGCTGATGGAGAAACTCACCAAGGTTTATTAGATATGGCGTTTTTTAGATTAGTTCCTAATTTAAATATAATGGCGCCAAAAGATTTTAAAGAACTTGAAGATATGTTAGAATTTGCAATAAAATTGAATAAACCTGTTGTAATTAGGTATCCTAGAGGAGGAGAAGACAAATATAAATTTGAATATCATAAAAAAATAGAACTAGGAAAAGCTGAAGTTATTCAAGAAGGAAAGGATTTAACAATTATAGCGATAGGAAAAACTGTTGTAAAAGCAATAAAAATAGCAAATGAAATTGAAAAACATGAATTTGAAGATGGACAAGTTTCAGTAGAAGTTATAAATGCAAGATTTTTAAAACCACTAGATAGAGAAACAATAAAATCTTCAATATTAAAAACTAAAAATGTAATTATAATAGAAGATGGAACGGCTATAAATGGCTTAGCAACAGCGATAAAAGAACTAATTGTAGAAGAAAAACTAGAAGATGTTAATTTAAAAACATATGCATATCCAGATAAATTTATTGAACATGGTAGTGTAGAAGAATTAGAAAAAAGATACAAAATAGATGAAGAAACAATACTAAAGGATTTTATAGGGAGGAAAAATGGACAAACAACAAATATTAAAAGAATATAAAAAACAAGAAGATAAAATTTGTTTATCACAAATATTAGATAAGATAGAATTTTCTAAAAGTAAACAAAAAATAGAATTTTCAGATTTTTTAGATATGTATCAAGTAGCACTTGTAGAAAATTTTTTTAGGAAAATTAAATTTACAAATTATAAACTATTTGGTGGATATGAAGAAGCTGAAAGAAAAATTGCCATAATATACCCAGAAAAATATGATGAAGAAATGCTACAAAAAAACTATAATAAAATTTTAAAAGTAGTAAAAATAATATTACCAGATGAAGAAAAGGGTAAATATACACATAGAAACTATTTAGGCGGAATAGTTAAATTAGGACTAAAAAGAGAAAAAGTAGGAGATATAATAGTTTCAAATGAAGGAGCAGAAATAATTACTTTAGCAGATTTTTCGACAATATTATTAGAACAATTACCTAGTTTAACTAGATTTAATAATGCGAAAATAATAGAAAAAGAAATATCAGAACTTGAAGTACAAGAAGCAAGAATTGAAGAAGTTAAAATAATAGTACCATCACTTAGAATGGATAACATTGTTTCTGATTTAATTAGAACATCAAGAAATAAAGCATTAGAAGTAATTAAACAAGAACGAGTTTTTGTAAATGGGCAAAATGAAACAAAACCATCTAAAAGTATAAAAGTAGGAGACAAAATTACTGTTAGAGGAAAGGGCAGATTTGTTATTAAGCAGATTGATGGTACTACAAGAAGTGGAAGGACTGTTTTAGTAGTAGAAAAATTTGTATAATTAAAAAAGTAAGCTTTTATGATATAAATTCTAGTTAAAATGAGATTTTACTAGAATTTATTATTTTTTTGAAATATTTGCCTGTTGACACAATTTATACAAATAAGTATAATGAAAATGCAATTGATTATAAAAGAAATGAAATAGTAAATTTTACAAGAAAGGAGGAAAAAATCTATGACAGATAAAGAGAGAGACGAACTATTAATAAACATGGCTAATGACATGAAGAATGTAAAAAACGATATGAAAAACGTAAAAAATGACATGAAAGAAAGAGACGAAATATTAATAAATATGTCTAATGACATGAACAAAATGAAAAATGACATGAACAAATTGAAAAACGACATGAATAACTTAAAAAACGATATGAAAGAAATAAAAAAAGAACAAAGAAGCTTAAGCAGAACAGTTGCAAAAATAGAAGTAGAGCATGGAGAAAAATTACAAATACTATTAGATGTAGTCACAGGACAAGAAGAAAAAAACAAAGAATTTGAAAGAAGATTTGAAGAAGATGAAAAAATACTAGATAGACATAGTGACCAAATTTATTATTTACAATTAAAAGCAAATAAAAGAAAACCTATACTTTAAAAATAAAATATAATTAAAAATAAAAGTGATAGGTTTTCAAAAATTCAAACAACTTTAATATAAAAATCATCGAGAAAAAATTATTTTAGTTCAACAACAGTAACACCCATTTCTCCTTCACCAAAAGAGCCAAGACGGAAAGACTTTACATGAGGGTTAGTCTTTAAAAATTTGTGAATACCATTTCTCAATTTACCAGTACCCTTACCATGAACAATTCTGACAGTTTGTAATTTTGCTAAAGAACAATCATCTAAGAATTTATCAATAACAAATATTGCTTCATCAACATTATATCCAATAACATTAATTTCAGATTTAGCATTTTTAGTTTTTGAAATATTAGCATAACCATAAGAGCTAGAAGTATTTTTATTCAAAGTAGAATTAGTTTTATTAGAACTATTTTTATCTAATTTAGAATTATCCAACTTTTCAAGATATTTAATATTAACATTAGTTTTCATATTTCCAATTTGAACTTGAACTTCATTTGACTTAGAAACATGAGAAACTACAATCCCAGGTTGCTTTAAAGTCTTAACAAAAACCTCCATATTTAAATAGATATCTTCAGGTTTTAACATAGAAGAATTCTCCTTATTATCACCATATATCTTAATATCTTTGATTTTAGAATTTAAAGCATTTCTCAAATTAGATAAATCCGCATTATTGGACAACCTAATTTCTTTTGCTAAACTATTCATTTCCTTTATAATCTCATTTGCATCTTCTTTGGCATCTAACAAAATATTTCTAGCCTTAACTTTAGCATTATTAATCAACTCTTCTTCTTTACACTTTAAAGATTGATTATCCCTTTCCAAAGATTTACGTAGTAAAGTTACTTGATTTAATTCCTTAGTTATATCTTCTTTTTCTTTTTCAATTAAAGCCTTATCATCATAAATACTTTTCAACAAATCTTCAAAAGCAATTTCTTTAGAAGAAAGATGACTTTTAGCATTATCAATAATTTTTTCATCTAAACCTAACTTTTTACTAATCTCAAACGCATTACTTTTTCCAGGAATACCAACTAATAACCTATAAGTAGGAGTTAGTGTTGAAACATCAAATTCAACAGAAGCATTTTCAAAACCACTTGTTGCTAAAGCATATTTTTTAAGTTCTGGATAATGAGTAGTAGAAATAGTTAAAGCGCCAATTTCTTTAATATGTTCTAAAATACTAATAGCAAGATTTGCACCTTCTAAAGGGTCTGTTCCTGAGCCTAGTTCATCTAATAAAATTAAAGATTCAGATGTGAAATTCTTTAATATATCAACAATATTTGTCATATGAGATGAAAAAGTACTAAGAGAACTTGTAATATCTTGGTCATCACCAATATCTGCAAAAACATTGTCAAATACATATATTGAAGAATTTTCATCACATGGTATTGCAAGACCTGAACATGCCATACAAGTCAAAAGTCCAACAGTTTTTAATGTAACAGTTTTTCCACCAGTATTTGGACCAGTAATTAATAAAGTAGAAAAATCTTTTCCTAAAGATAAAGTAATTGGAACAACAGTGTCTTTAGAAATTAAAGGATGTCTTGCATTTTTTAAATCAATTTCTTTTTTATCTGATACCTTGGGAATAATTGCATTTATTGATTTTGCAAATTTACCTTTTGCAAATATAAAGTCAAGTTTTCCAATAATATCTACATCATATTTTAGTTGAGAGATAATAGGTACAAATAATTGGCTTAATTCAAACAATATTCTTTCTATTTCAATATTTTCACTATTTAGTAATTCATGTATTTCATTATTCATCTCAAACACTGATAATGGTTCAATAAAAACAGTTGAGCCTGCATTTGAAACATCATGTATTAAACCTTTAACTGAAGAACGATATTCTTCTTTTACTGGTATTACAAAACGTTCATTACGTATTGTAATAATAGGTTCTTGAATGTATTTACTATATGAAGAAGAATGTATCATATCATTTAATTTACTTCTAATTTCTTGCTCCAAATTTTTTTTCTTTCTTCTTATAGAATACAATTCTTTAGATGCTCTATCATCAATAACATCTTCTTCTAATATACAAGAAAATATTTTAGAGGAAATTGAATTATTTGAATAAAGCATATTAAATAAATCTGAAAGAATTGGAAAAGACTCTTCAGTAATAAAATCTTTATTAAAATATGATTTCAATTCCTCAGCATTTTTTAAAATATTTGCTAAATTTAAAAGTGATTTTGTGTTTAAATTTTGTCCACTTTCAAGTTGTTTTAGTGAAACAGTAATATCAGATGCATCATAAAAAGATGGAAAAGAATTACGCCTTGATAAGTTTATTCCTTCAAGTGTTTCTTGTAATAAAGAAGTAACTTGTAATTTTTCATTACTAGGTGATAACTCTTTAACTAAATTCTTCCCATATTCTGTTGTGCAATAATTACTTAAATTTTCTAATATTTTATCATATTCTAATTTTTCTAAATGGTTTGTGTTCATAGTAAAATCTCCTAATTTGTTGATATATCTATTATACAGGTGTTTTTTGGGTTAGTCAATATACAGTTTTATACTAGACTAAAATAATAAATATTTTTTGTACCTTGTTGTCGCAACAAACTGATTATCAAAAGAAAAATAAATTTTTCTTTTGATAGAAAGAAAGTTGCTCCAATCGCACTCGCCTTAAAAAGGCTCGTTTGGGCGCTACGCGGTACTGCAAA